>CAYMGT010000069.1:0-1873 GCA_964390115.1 uncultured Gammaproteobacteria bacterium | reverse complement strand
GTTTTAAACACTTAAAGTCTTATTTTAGAGACAAACTTAAAATTAATGTTTAAAATTTGTTAGGAAATGGTATAATTTTTATACTAATTCATAAAAAAGTTCATGAAGTTAAATGACTTGAGAAATAGAATATGTCTTTTTAAGGATAATTATTATAATAACTAGCTTGTAAATTTATAAATTATAATATTGTTAACAAAAAAAGTATGAAGATGATTAAAAAAATTACAAAAGTTTCGTTAGTTGCCTTATCTGTTATTCTAGTTTATTCACATAAGGCCTTAGCGGATCTAGCTCCAATACCTTCTCCAAACAGAAAGAAACCATCTCAGATAGAGCCTGTAAATTTTTATGAATATACCATGGCTCAAATGGAATGGTATCATTTTGTAATTATCGGAGCTTGTTTAACCTTATTTGTTGCAGGAGGGGTAGTTCTTGTCAGTAGGGCTAAAAATAAGAGTAAAGGCGATCAGGGTAGTGATAAACTTAAATAGTTAAATTAGATGATTACAAGTTATTTAGTGGCTTTATTTTTAACTTTAATATTAGAATATTTAGTCTATTTACTTTTTTCTTTTAGAGATAAAAAAGCTCTATTAGCTCTACTAGGAGTTAATCTTATTACGCATCCTCTTTTAGGTTTAGTGGTGTTTATATGGTTTAGTGTTTTTGGACTAGCTTTTTCTTTACAGGAGATATTAATTTTAGAGGCTGTAATTGTTTTACTTGAATCAATGCTTTTATATTATGTCTATAGTGATAAGTATAAATATTTTAGGCTACTCGTATTATCTCTAGTTGCTAATTCGGTTTCTTTTTTGTTTGGATTGTTAGTGTTTTAGACTTTCCAAGTAATTTGCTTTTTACCGCTTATAGCTAAGACTATAGCTATGAGTGAGGCCAGATTAACGAGAAGAAAGTAATTTAGAGGTTTTAGTAATTTTATATATCTACCTAAAATACCAAGTAGATATAATACTATTTGTAGATAAAACATTAATGAGAATATAGCTAAAGATTCTGGGTTTAAGATTATAGCTAAATTTAGAAAGAAAGCTAAAATTAACCATAGGGGAGAGAGCCATCTCATCAGCTTATGCCAAAATAAGGCAAAAGAGAGTTGTCTGTATTTAAAGATATTAAGAAGAGAAATGAATTCGGGCAGGGAATTGAGACTAGGCAAAATTATTCTAATTTTTCTTTTAAGATTAGAACTGGGCGTGTCTTCCCAGACTACAGCTTTAGAACAAAATATCGTTTTTAAATTTAATAAGTTTAGTCTTAAGGGTAGAACTAAATCACTCATAGCCCAGGGTTTTAAATCAATATAATCTTTTTTTCTAACAGCATAAATAGCGCCGTTAGCACCTATAAGCATATTTAATTTATTGGCTGATTTTTTAATTAAGTTCTCATATGTCCAGTATTTATTTTCTTCTTTATTTAATTGGGATTTATATTTTAATTTACCAAAAGAAACTCCATTTTTTTTATCTTGAAGTGGTTTTATTAATTCTAAGATAGCATTTTTTTCATACATGCTATTAGCGTCTGAGAAAACTATAATTTCTCCCTTAGCATATTTAACTGATTCGTTTTGACAAATAGTTTTCCCAGGATGATTAGAAAATGATAAGAGTTTTATGCCTTGATTTTTATATTTTTTAATAATTTCTTCGCTATTATCAGTGGATCCATCAGAAAAAATTATTATTTCTAATTTTTCTTTAGAATAGTTTAACTTTAAGCTATTTAATATCTTTTCTTCTATAACATCTTGTTCATTGTGACAGGCTATAATTAGTGAAACAGTGGGGAAGTATGAAGAACATTTTTCTTTATTTTTTTTAAATAAGCTGAGTAGTAATAA
>CAYMGT010000068.1:0-1944 GCA_964390115.1 uncultured Gammaproteobacteria bacterium | reverse complement strand
TAGAAAAGCTCAAAAGACTGAATGGGGAAAAAAGTATGACTATAGTAATATTAAAACTATAGATGAGTTTAAAAATAAAGTTCCTATAAGTAACTATAATTTTTTAGAACCCTATATTACCCGTCTACTTAAAGGTGAAAATAATTTACTTTGGCCAGAGAAAATTAAATATTTCGCTAAATCCTCAGGAACTACTAGCTCTAAAAGTAAACTTATACCCGTTAGTCCTAGTTCTCTAAAGGACTGTCATTATTTAGGGGGGAAATATTTATTTGCTTCATATTTTAATCATAATAAACAATCAAAAATTTTATGTGGAAAAAATTTTTCATTAAGTGGCAGTCGTCAGAATGAAAAAATAGCTAAAGGTAAATACATTGCGGATGTTTCAGTTATTATTATAAAAAATTTACCATTTTGGGCTAAACTTAAAAGAAGTCCTAAATTTTCCTTAGCTTCTATGCCTAAGTGGGAAGAAAAAATCCCTAAAATAGCTCAAACTATTTCAAAACAAAATATATGCAGTCTGTCGGGAGTTCCTTCTTGGAATTTACTACTTCTACAAGAAGTTTTAAAACTAAATAAAAAAAATAATCTGAGAGAAATTTGGCCTCAGTTAGAATTATTTGTTCATGGTGGAGTTAATTTTTCTCCCTACAAAGATCAGTTTAGAAAAATAATGCCTCTTAGTAATATGAATTATTTAGAAGTCTATAATGCTTCTGAGGGTTTTTTTGCTTTTACTGATGATATGAAAAAAGACGATCTACTCTTATCTTTAAACAGCGGTGTTTTCTATGAATTTATGCCTACAAGAGAGCTGAATAAAGAAAAAGCAAAAACTATATCATTAAGTGAAGTAGAGCTAGATAAAAATTATGCTCTAGTTATATCAACTAATTCTGGTCTGTGGCGATATTTAATTGGTGATACAATTAAATTTACTAGCTTAAGACCTTTTAGAGTAGTTGTTAGTGGACGAACAACTAGTTTTATAAATGCTTTTGGGGAGGAATTAATTGAGGATAATGCCAATAAGGCTATTGCTTATGCCTGCAAAAAAACAGGATCTATAGTAAAAGAATATACCGCCGCCCCAGTTTATATTAGTTCAAATTCCTCAGGTAGGCATCAGTGGTTAATAGAGTTTTCTAAGCCTGCAAAAAAATTATCAGAATTTTGTTATTATTTAGATCAAAAATTAAAAGATTTAAATTCAGATTATGAAGCTAAGCGCTATAGTGACATGACTTTAAGTTTGCCAGAGATAATTGTAGCTAAACCCAATTTATTTTATTTGTGGTTAAAAGAAAGTAATCGCTTAGGTGGTCAGTATAAAATTCCCCGACTAGCAAATAATAGAAAAATTATTGAACAAATTTTAAAATTAAATTAATATTTAGGCTGTATAATATATTTATACATATAAGTATAAAATAGTTTTACCTCGTAAAAAACTAATGCTACAATAGATTTATGACAATAAAAATAAAAATATTATTATTTCTATCATTTCTACTGTTGACTAGCTTATTGGTAGTTAATTTTTCTCAAGCTGAGACTTTAAGTAATGATTTTAATAATGGTACTGAAAATATAAATATAGAGGATAAAGGTATAGAAGATATTAGCTTTAAAGCTGAGGTTTTAGAGATACTTGAAGAAGAGAGAAAAACTTTAGATAGCGATAGAGAGGTAGTTCAACAAAAGTTAAAGCTAAAAGGTTTAGAGGAGCCTTTTTTTGATAAAGAAATTATTTTTAATGGCATAGGTAATTTAGATGTTTTAAATTCTAAAGTTTATCAAGTGGGTGATAAAGTTATAATGGTCTCTAGTTATGGTCCAGAGGGTGAGGAATTTTTCTATATTTTAGACTATGTTAGGTCAGGTAGTTTGTGGTATGTGCTTATTATCTTTTTTATCCTATTGGTCATAATTGGACGC
>CAYMGT010000067.1:0-2066 GCA_964390115.1 uncultured Gammaproteobacteria bacterium | reverse complement strand
CCAAACGAAGTGTTTAACCAAAATAGTTGATTAAGCTTTGGAATAGAATTTAAGCAGTCATTAGTTCAAGAAATGAGTGCAACATTACGAATTTCCATAGAACACTTCATTTGGTATAGCGTAGTTTAATTGATAAAAATCTATTTTACTTAATACTAGCTAATTTTATATTTTTATGCTTATTTATAATGTACATATATGTATATTATAAAAAAACAATAACATAATGTCGATATTTGACATCTCTGTAAGCCTTACTATTTATACTTAGTTCTGGTAGAATATATACAGTTCCACTTAAATTAAAAAAAATATAATTATTTATATGCAAGTACCAAGAAGAAAAAGTGAACAATCTAAAATAAGGCTTCAGTTTGATCCTTATTTAAGTAAAAATAAATACAATCAACTTGTAGATAGTTTAAAGGATTTAAAAAAAAGTCAACCTCAACTTGCTTCTGAAGTAAAAAGATTGGCTTCTGATGGAGACTTTTCTGAAAATGCCGGCTATCAACTAGCTAAATCTCAACTCAGAACGCTAAATTCTAAAGTTCTTTTTTTAGAGAAACAACTAAAATATGCCATTATTATAGATGACAATATAATTAATGAAAACAGTAAACAAAAAAAAATTCAAATTGGTAGTCAAGTAACTTTAGAAAAACAAGATAAAATAAAGGAATATACTATATTAGGATCTAGTGAGTCCGATCCCTCTTCAGGTATTATCTCACATCTCTCTCCCCTGGGCTCACTACTTATTGGAAAAAAAATAGGAGATAAGGTAGCATTAAACACAGAAAATAAAAAAATTCAAAGCTACACCATTAAACAAATAAATTAAGAAAAAGAAATTCAAGGCATTCCAACGATTTAAATAGTAAAAAAACCTTGACTAAGAACTATAAAAAACATATAGTAAAATAATTCTCAGATCTTTAACAAAAACACACAAAATCATGAAAACTGAAGACAAATTTATTATTTTCTCAGGACAAGGTCATTATGAGTTAGCAAGTAAAACTCTTCAATGGCTAAATAACAGCGCTGGTACTGATTTCCGTTTTTCACACATTAATTTTGATAGCTATCCTGATGGCGAAGATGATTTTAGGATAACAGAACCTGACAAAATTAAAGGAAAAAATGTAATTATCTTTCAAAGCTGTAATACGCTGGAACTTAAGGAACAATTTTTAACTTTGGTATTTGCCTGTAAGCATCAATACCAGGCCATAAAGGTTATCGCTGTTATACCCTTTATGATGTATAGACGGCAAGAAAGAAAAGAAAAAAACCTAGAAGTTAATCGTAACCTAAAGTTTGCGATGGAAATGAAAGCCATGGGAGTAGATGAAATAATCGTTTGTGATATTCATTCAAAAACAACCTTAAATTACTTCAAGGAACTTGATATTCTAGCACACAACACTTCTGGAGCTAAAATTTTTGCCGAACTTTTAGAACCAACCTTAGCTGAAGAGGAAAAAGCATGTATTTACTCGCCTGATAAAGGTTCTATTGCTAGAGCTATTAATTTGGCTAAAATACTCCATTTACCAGTAATTTTTGACTTAAAAGAAAGAAATTCTGAAGGAGTTATAAGTCAAAAAGAGTTAAAAAAAACTGTTTTAGACAGCTTAAAAGAAGAATTCGAATATCCCATTAAACCTGCCGAAGATATTAAAGGACAGATAATTATCATGGTTGAGGATGAAGTAGCCACTGGAGGAACTGCTAAAATGACAGCTAGAAAACTAAAAAAAAGAGGAGCTGAAAAAATAATTTTTTGCGCCACCCACCCAGTCTGCACATCTGGCTGGAAAAGGACTTTTGTGGAAGATTCACCTTTTAATAAAATTATTTTAGGAAATACTCTGGACAGAGGATATAAAAAAAGCACCGGCGGAAAAGTAACTAATGCCTCTATGCACCCAGTGTTAGCTATTAAACTTTTGGCTATTATTAACGCTTGTTAAAAGGATAAGACCAAACAAAACAGACTTTAAATTGAACTGTACCCCAAAAAGTGGACACGGGGTAAAAACTAGACTCGAGCTAAAAGA
>CAYMGT010000066.1:0-2239 GCA_964390115.1 uncultured Gammaproteobacteria bacterium | reverse complement strand
AAAGCTAATCCTCCTGTAGCAAAAATTGTAGATTTAGGACAAATGAAATATGAACAGGAAAAAAAGGCTCACAAACAAAGAATGCAACAAAAGAAAATAGAAGTAAAAAGCATTCGCTTGTCAGTTAGAATAAGCTCACATGATCTTGATTTTCGTTTACGTCAAGCAGAAAAATTTTTAAAGCAAGGAAATAAGTTAAAAATTGAAATTACTCTCAAAGGAAGAGAGAAGCAACACCCAGGACAAGCTAGGGATGTAGTCAATGATTTTGTAGCTAAAGTTAAAGAAAATAAAGACTTAAATTTAATTTCAGAACAACCCTTGACAAAACAAGGTGGAAGGTTTACAATATTATTAGCCAATAAAAATTAATATTTTTGGTTAATTTCAGGTTTCAGCCTGTTTTTTATTCTAAAACAATTAATATGCCGAAAATAAAGACACATAAAGCAACCGCTAAAAGGTTTAGAGTTACTGGTACTGGTAAATTAAAACAAAGGCGGGGTGGTCAGGGTCACTTTAATTCTAAAGAGTCTGGTAAAACTACTCGTCAGAAAAGACTTGACAAGACGACGCCAAAAGATATACAAAAAACTATAAAACAATTAACTCCATATTCTTAAATTAAGAATAGTGTTTAGTATAAAAAAAATATGCCTAGAGTAAAAAGAGGAACTATACATAATAAAAGAAGAAAGAAACTTTTAAAAGAAGTGAAAGGTTATAAGTGGGGACGAAAAAATCTTATTCGTTTAGCTACTACTGCCAGAACTAAAGCAGGGGCTCATGCCTACATGGATAGACGTAAGAAAAAAAGAAGTATGAGAGGTTTGTGGCAAATAAAAATCAGTGCTTTTGCTAAAGAAAATAATATGTCTTATTCTAAGTTAATAGGATTATTTTCTAAAAAAAATATTGAATTAGATAGAAAAATTTTAGCTGACTTAGCGGAAAATAATAAAGAAATTATGCAAGCAGTGTTCAATGAAGCTAAAAAATAATAATATTTATGTTTTATCTTAAAATTGCCCAGATTATTTTAGCCTTTATTCTAATAATTGTTATTCTCTTACAAAGCAGAGGTTCAGGTCTTGGTAGTGCTTTTGGAGGTTCAAGTACAGTTTTTTTAACCAAAAGAGGTTTAGAAAAAAAATTATATAATGCCACTATAATAATATCTATTTTATTTTTTGCTGTCTCTTTAGCAGTTATTATTCTTTAATTAGCGTGGATAAAAGTAATCAAATACAATTAGATGATAAGGACGATGCTAAATTATTTTTAGCTAATTTTTGGTTGAAAATAAGAATTAAAGTAAAGAAAATTTTTAAAAAAAAATCTAAGTCCCACACTCAAGATCATGATAAATTAAATCAGAAATTAGTTTATGGACTTTCTTCCTCAAAAATACCGAATACTAAACAATTAAAACATTTTCGTAAGGTTTTAAATTCAAAAGAAAATAAGTTAATAAACATTCTTTTAATCTTTATACTAGTTAATTTAATTTTCTTTGCTAGTGTTTTCTACAAGAAAGGAGTTGAATCTGTGCCTACTTTTGGCGGACAGTATCAAGAGGGTCTAGTGGGGCTACCTCGATATGTTAACCCTCTATATTCTTTTTCTGATGTAGATAGTGATATAAGTTTACTTATATTTTCCTCACTTTTTAAGTACAATGGTAATGCGGATTTATCCCTAGATTTAATAAAAAATTACGCCATTAGTGATAATGGAAAAATATATAATTTTACTATAAAGGAAGATGTTAAATGGCATGATGGAGAAAAGCTTACAGTTGATGATATAGTTTTTACCTTTCAAGCTATTTTAAATCCTGAATTTCGGTCTCCTTGGTTAGCAGTTTTTCAAGGCATTGAAGTGGAAAAAATAGATGATTATAATTTTAAGATTGTTTTAGATAAACCTTATTCAGGTTTTACTGAATTATTAAGTTTTGGTATTTTGCCACAACATTTATGGCAAAATATTAATCCTGCTACAGCGAATTTGGCTGAACTTAATTTAAAACCAATTGGCTCTGGTCCCTATAAGTTTAAATCACTAATTAAAAATAAGTTAGGAGAAATAAAATCTTATAACCTGCAAGCTAATCAGCTTTATTATAATCAAGTTCCTTATATTAAAGATGTTGTTTTTAAATTCTACCCTAACTTCAATGCGCTTATCGCAGCGCTAAACAATGATGAAATAGAGGGGGCTAGTTATTTATCTCCTG
>CAYMGT010000065.1:0-2274 GCA_964390115.1 uncultured Gammaproteobacteria bacterium | reverse complement strand
TAGATGATATTGTTGTTTCACAGATTTCTACTTGCAGAGAAATTGCTAAAGCTAATAGAAATTTAAGTTACAAGGAGTTATATAAACGTACCTATAAGGTGGGTGTTTCTCATATCGCTTCTATGACTAATACTTTATTTTTAGCTTATGCTGGAGCTTCTCTACCTCTTTTAATATTATTTGCTTCTGGTCAGAGTGTATTTACATCTTGGCAACAAGCTTTAAATACGGAATTAGTAGCTACAGAGATTATTAGAACTTTAACCGGATCCATTGGTATAATTATGTCAGTCCCTATTGCTACGGGGCTAGCAGCTTGGTATTATAGTAAAAAGAATATAGTCAGTAAATCTTAAAAAAATAATTTAATTTAATATTTATGAGCGAAAAAAAAACTGAGAAGAGTAAATATATGGTGGAGGTCTCTAATTTAAGTAAACGTTTTAAAAAGTTTATAGCAGTTGATGAAATAAATTTTAAAATTAAGGCAGGAGAGGTTTTTGCTTTCTTGGGTCCAAATGGGGCGGGTAAGAGTACAACTATAAAGATGTTAACTACGCTACTTAAACCAGATAAAGGAGAAATATTTTTAAATGGTTTTAGCGTTTTAAAAAATAAATCTGAAGTGAGAAAATCATTTGGTATTGTTTTTCAAGATCCTAGTCTAGACTCTGAGTTAAGCGCTTATGAGAATATGTATTTTCATGCGGTGTTATATAAAATTCCTAAAAAAGAGAGACAATTAAAGATTAAGAATCTTTTAGAAATGGTTGATTTATGGGATAAAAAAGAACAGATAGTAAAAAAGTTTTCTGGAGGCATGAAGAGAAGATTAGAAATAGCTAGAGGATTATTGCATCGCCCTAAAATTCTTTTTTTAGATGAGCCGACTTTAGGTTTAGATCCGCAAACTAGACAGCATATTTGGCAATATATAATGAATTTAAATAAATCAGAAGGTTTAACAATATTTTTTTCTACGCACTATTTAGATGAGGTAGAAAAAATTGCTAATACCGTAGCTATAATTGATAAGGGTAAGATTATAGAGCAGGGCTCCGTGGAGGAAATTAAAACAAGACAGGCTAGCCAGAGTTTAGAAGAGGCCTTTATTAAATTGACTGGTAATAATTTAAGAAATAATGAAAAAGCCGAGACTTTTTCTCGTTTTAGGCAAACTCTTAGAAAGAGTTAATAATAATATTTATGTTTAATACAATTTACATTCTTTGGCTTAGACAAATTAAAAGATATTGGCGGTCTAAGTCTAGGATTATAGGATCTTTAGGCCAACCAGTTTTATTTTTAGTAGCTTTAGGTTTTGGTTTTGCTCCAATGTATGAAGCTTCGGGTCAAGGAAATTTTATACAGTTTTTAGCTCCAGGAATTATTGCTATGAGTATTATTTTTACTGCTATGTTTTCTGGTATGGAAGTTCTTTGGGATAAGCAGTTTGGTTTTTTAAAAGAAACTTTAGTTGCACCGGTTAGTCGTTTCAATATTATGCTCGGTCGCACCTTAGGAGGGGCGAGTGTAGCAATATTTCAGGGCCTATTAGTTCTATTTATTTCTAGTTTTTTTGGTTTTTCTTTACCGACTTTATCTGGGTTCTTTTTGGCTTTAGCCTTTATGTTTTTAATAGCCTTATTTTTCACTACCTTAGGAACAATTATTGCTTCACTTTTAGAGGATATGCAAGGCTTTCAACTGATCATGTCTTTTTTAGTGATGCCAATATTTTTTCTCTCAGGAGCTCTCTTCCCCTTAGAGGGAATTAATTCTACTTTGTATTCTTTTATTAAAATTAATCCCTTAACTTACGGCGTAGATGGTTTAAGACTTGGTTTAACGAGTCAAGCCTCTTTTTCTTTAGGCTTAGATTTATTAGTTCTCATTGTTTTAACTTTAGTTTCTTTAGTTGCGGGAGCTAAAATTTTCTCTAAAATTAAAACTTAAATTATTATATAAACATTAACTATAAATTTATGAGATTAAAAGATAAGATAGCAGTAGTTACGGGAGCTGGTTCAGGTTTAGGTAAAGCTATTTCAGAGGTGTTTGCCTTAGAAGGTGCTAAGGTAGTTTGTAGTGATATTTCTGAAATTAAAAATTTACCTTCAGGTGCTTTGTTTGTTAAAGCTGATGTGTCTAAAAGTTTAGATATTCAGAATTTAATTAAAGAGGCAGTGGCTCATTTTGGTTCATTAGATATTATGGTAAATAATGCTGGCATTGGTTCCGCGGGTAGTATCATTGAAGAAACTGATGAAAATT
>CAYMGT010000064.1:0-2368 GCA_964390115.1 uncultured Gammaproteobacteria bacterium | reverse complement strand
AACTGATTAGAGCCTGCTTTTGTTTCAAGATTCCTTTTTCCAAGTTCAAACTTTTTAAAATCACTATTACTGCGATTATACATTAATATTGGCTCCCCTTTAACATCCACAACTTTACTTTCTTTTTTTAGCTTTTCATAAGGTGATTCTAAAATAACATTTTCGAAATTAATTTCTTTCATACTTTAAATTTAAAATTCTTACTTAAGTTTATTATAAAATATTGTTCAAAGGCTATAAATCTCTATTAAAAATAATTCTTATTTTAAAGCTATTTTATGTATGTGAAGAGGGTGGGACAAGGTTGAAACTTTTTTGAGATAAATAATTTTTATTTCAATAAACTTTAAAACAAGTCTGAATGTGAACCAATCCTAAGAAGAAGTATAGATATTTCCTGATTATCTTTTTTATATATTAATAAAACATCTGGTTTTAAATGACATTCAAAGCATCCATTAAATTCACCTTTTAAAGGGTGGCTTCTATATTTTCTTGGTAACGACTTACCATAAATAAGGATATCCAAAACCTCTTCAAGTATCAAGAACAAGTCTTTGTTATGTTTAAAGACTTTTAACTCTTTTTTAAAACATGTTGAATATTTTAAAGAAAACATAGTTAACTTTTTAAAGCATCTTTAATAAGAGTTTTTCCATTTTCAAATGATTTTGAGCTACTCTTAGCATCAATTATAGACTCTCTTAATATTTCAGCATTATGTAAAGTAAGTCCGTTTTCTCCTCTTATTTCAAAAGGAATATTTTTTGCATTTATTATCTGCTTAAAAAACATTTTAACAGCTGAGCTCATATCTAGACCTAAGTGATCAAGAATAGTTTTAGCTTCTTTCTTTGTTTTAGAGTCTATACGAATTTGAAGTTGTTCACTATTTTTAGTTCCCATATATTTAAATTTAAATACTAAAATTTATATATTATTATTGTATACCATAATAATTGATTTGTCAATACATTTTTTAGAGCTGAAGTTTTAAATAAAAAAATCGCTAATATTTCATTTAAAGAGCCATATGATGTACTCTCTAAAATCGAAAATAAAAGCGATTTTTCATCGGTGCGGAGATGGTGGGATTCAAACCCATGGTCAGATTGCACCAACGACAATTTTCAAGACTGTTCCATTTAACCACTCTGGCACCTCTTCTTTCTGCTTTAGGTTAACAAAAGATAAATAAGTAATCAATACTTAAAAATTTTTATATCGTTTAACACCTCTTGGGCATGGTCATCTGGCTTAACTTTTTCATAAGCCTTAACAATTTCACCAGCGGGATTTATTAAATATGAAATACGCCTAAAAAAACCGTTGGCGCCATATGCGATAATAATCTTCTTCTCCGGGTCAGATAATAATGTAAATGGTAACTGAAATTTAGACACAAACTTATCGTGGCTCAATACTGAATCAGCGCTAACACCTAAAATTTCAATTTCCGCCATCTCAAAGCCAACAAAATTATCACGCAAAGCACAAGCTTCGGTTGTGCAGCCTGGAGTACTATCCTTAGGATAAAAATATAAGAGAACCCATTTGCCCTCATAATCAGCGAGTCTGTGCTCTACCCCTTCCTGATCTAACGCCTTAAAAGTCAGCGCTTTTATTCCTGTTTTTAACATATGTTTTTAATCCCTTCCCTTTCAAAACCAAACCCGCTAAGGCAGCGCCCGAAAGAGCAGTAATTAATTGTGGCCAACTAAGCATTGTGGCGGCAACAACAGCAATCTTACCCTTAAAAAGCAAATTGATAACAAAAAAGGAAACGGATGATAAAAAAATAAACTTTAGTCCGACAGCCGCAACCGCCTTCAGCCAATAATTAGTTTTCTTTAAATAAATAAAAGTAATAACTAAGAGCGTATTACTCAAAATTATAAATGGGATAAGCGGCATAAGCGCAGCCGGCAAAGTTCCAGCTAAAAGGGCAAAGAAACTTGGCAAAATTCCAATCATAATTGCTCCTTCTAAACCCAAGGTGACAGCCGCAATAAATAGAGTTGCGTTAACAATTGTACCGGTAATTATTTGACTATGTGCTAATGGCGCAAAAATAGCCGCTGAAAGTAATACTAAAAACTGCACCAGGCTAACAATATTAGTTTTACTAATAACTAAAGTTTTTTCTTGAATATTCATATATGCTATTAATATTAAATTAAAAACCAAACTGTTTTAGGGGCTGAGTCCATGCCAGGAGATAATGCTGCTAAATATACTTTAGCTTCATTTTTTGATAGGCCAATTTTTTATAATAACTGCTCTTTGGTCATAAATTTAATAAAAGTGATGAATTATCTTTAGTCAGTTTATCATTAATTATCCTTTTTGTATAGGACAAAATTAATAT
>CAYMGT010000063.1:0-2523 GCA_964390115.1 uncultured Gammaproteobacteria bacterium | reverse complement strand
TATTTGAAAAAATAATTTTTTATTTATCTAATTTCGAAAGGATTATTAAATTTATCAAAATTACGGGGTAAACGGTAGTAAAATTTTTGTATGAATTTAATACGCAAAAATAGTTTAGATTAATTTATAAATCTAACAACAAATACTAGAGACTGAAATCATCTCGCGCAAAGTAAGATTAGAACTGTAAGACTAAAACTTTACAAATTTTATATTAGTGATATTATATAAATAATCACGCTTAGTGAAATTTATTTCATTGAGATACACATGAGTCTGAGAATTATATTCTTGGACTTATTTTTTTACAGAATTTTTAATATTACGCACAGAGAACTCATAAAATAATTTATTAGATATTGTATTGTACTCTTTTCCTTTATGACCTTCAGCAAAAACCAAGATAACTTTTTTACCTTTTTTAATTAAATTCTCTGTTAATGCAAAATAATCACCATCGCCACTAAATAATAACAAAGTATCATAATCATTAATCATATTTAAAGCATCTTTTGTTATTTCCACGTCAAAATCACACTTTCTTCTATAAACAGGCTTTTGAAGATTTATTTGTAATTTAGATATATCTGTATTTAAATTTTTTAATTGAACGTTTAATTCATCAATTAAATTAAGGATTTTATTTAGCTTATCTTTATTTATTTCTTCTACGTTATAATTTTCGTTTTCAGAATTGGGTAATTTTTCTATTTTTTTTATAAGTCCATACAATTTATTAGAAATTTCAGAATTGGTATTTTTAACTTTATCTAAAATATCAAATAAATTTTTCACAATCTTTTTAAAATGATTTTGTTTTTCAAGTGTAACTGGTGTCCACTTAACTTCTTTAGAGATTACACTATAACCTAAACTTTCCATATCAATCTTAAACTCTTCTGATTTAGTTTGTTTAATTTCTACACCATGATACAACCTTTTATCTATTATTTTAGGGCGATCAAAATAATTATATATTTTTACTGGACAAACCTCCCATCCTAAATTTTTTCTCCAACCATAAACATTAGCCCAGTCAATAAGAAGAAGGGTTCTTTTTTTTATCTTTAGCTTAACTTTTTGTTTTTCCATGTTATATTTTTTTATTAAGTTTATAAGCTCATATTTTGACCTTATTTATTAAAAGAGATAAACTAAAATTAGGTTATATTTTAAAATACTTATATTAATTATAACATTATGTCTTCACGAATAAATAAAGATAATTACTATTTAAATATTGCTAAATCGGTAGCTCTAAGGAGTAATTGTTTAAGTGCAATTATGGGAGCGGTTATCATTAGAGATGATCAAATAGTTTCCACGGGTTATGTAGGTGCTCCAAGGAAGACTAAAGACTGTATGGATTTAGGCTTTTGTATTAGAAGAAGAAAAAATGTTAAGTCGGGAACAGGTTATGAAATATGTCGATCAGTTCATGCTGAAATGAATGCTATTATAAACGCGGCTAGAGCCGGTGTGTCACTTTTAAATGGTGATTTATATCTTCACGCCTCTATTAGAAGTGAGGGAGGGGAAAAATTAGTTAAAGCTCAACCTTGTTTGATGTGTAAAAAAATGATTGTTAATGCGGGTATAAAAAGATTTATTGGTCATGATGAAAATGGTAAAATTGTTGAATCTAAAATTTCTGATTGGATAAAAAATTGGGCAGAGGTAGAGGACTTATCTCAAGATAAAGATAAATATTTTTCTGATTATAGTGGTCATAAAGATCAAATGTCCTCATCCTTTAAATAGGTTATTTTTTATTTAGATAAATAGGGATGAATTTGTTATTTAAATATAATTTTTTTCTAAAAAATAATTATGTTAAAAAATAAATATCAAGTTTTAGCTGGTTATAGTATTATTCATGCTATTGTAGATTTTGTTTCGGTGACTATGGTCTTAGCTTCTGTGTTTTTAAGTAGTTTTAATTTAGAGTTAGCAGTAATTATAGTTATAGTTTATAATCTCAGTGCTTTTGGTCTTCAGGCTCCGATAGGGATATTAGTTGATAAATTAAAAGCACCTAAAGAAAGTGCTCTACTAGCTTGCGTATTACTTCTTCTATCTTTACCTTTCTATTTGAATCCAATATTTGTAGTTATTTTAACGGGCCTAGGAAATGCTTTATTCCATGTAGGTGGGGGAAGTATTAGTTTAAATATTTCTAAAAAGAAAGCCTTATACCCAGGATTATTTGTAGCTCCAGGAGCTTTAGGTTTAAGTTTAGGGGTTTTAGTTGGATCATCAGGTAGCATTCCTTTCATATTGTTATTATCTCTACTTTTAATTTCTATTCTCTTTATAGTCTTCAGTAAAACTCCTGAAATAAACTATACTAAGAGTTTAAAGTCTAAACAAAAAATTAATTACTTTTATTTAATAATTATTTTTCTTCTTATCTCTGTAAGCATTCGTTCTCTCTATGGACTAAGTGCTGTTTTTGTTTGGAAAACAGGTAGTTTTTGGTTATTTACTTTAACCATGGCTATTGTTTTAGGTAAAGGTTTAGGA
>CAYMGT010000062.1:0-2613 GCA_964390115.1 uncultured Gammaproteobacteria bacterium | reverse complement strand
TAACTATGACATTTTAACTTTGCTCCTGCTATGACATTATCACTTGGGCGGTACATTCATTTCACTCATCTATGTTATCATCCATGATATATTGACATAACTAGATAATATGATAAGATATTTTAATACCTTAATAACTTAATATTCACCAAAGATAAGAAATAATGACAAACTCAGAAAAAAGTATAACACAGATTCGTTTATCAATGAAAAAACAAAAAATTTATTTTTGGCTTGCCGCGGGTTCTCTATTTGCAGGAATGATAAGTACATTAATTATTGTTATAATACCATTTATTACTTCTTCTCCAGAAAAAGGATACTATTGGTTTATAATTCCAGCAATATCTTTGGTATTGTTTTATATTTTTTTTAAAAAAGAAAAAAAAGAAAATAAAAGAATATCTACCCTGCTTTAGACTTGAGATAAATTAAAAAGCTATTTATAAAAATAGCTTTTATTTTTTATCAACAGATATAGTAACTTTAGTAAACTAATTTTTCCCCTTAACAAAACACTTTCTACAGGCTACCGAATAAGTATAGGTTCCATCATCAGGAATAACCGGGGGCATACCTGAAGTAATAACTTCATCTCTTTTAAAAACTTGCGTGTATATAGCCTCTGGAGACTTGCAAACATCACAAACCGCTCTTTTATATTTTATCTCTTTAGGGCCAAGTTCCATTAACTTGGCAATAATAGTAAACAACTTGCTTTGATAATCAGTATCTAAACCAGAAATTACTACTCTAATATTTCTTTTTAATAACTCTTCTATAGCTCCGGCATCTTCCTTTTTAAACATATGTATTTCATCAATACCAACTACTTCTACATCATCTTCCAAAATTTCATACAAAGAGCTAACTTTTTTAGCATTAAGCTTAGCTCCATTTCTTGAAATCACAGAATCATCTCTAACGTTACGAGCAGATTGATAAAGTCCAAATTTTAAATTAGTATAGCTTAAAGGAGCAAAAAAGCTTATAAGCTCATAAGATTTACCACTTTTCATTGGTCCTAAAATTAAAGTCAAGTTCATAATTATTGATTATAATGATTTTATTAAACTTAAAAAATATTAACTACAATAAACTGCTTTGCTGTTTAACTGTTTTAGGTCTAATCTCCCCCATCTGATCAGAAAGAGCTAAAAGTTCTCTATCATAAATAAAAACCTGAGGATCAACCTTATAGGCTATATCATTTATTCCTAATAAACATAGGTTTTTTAGTTTAGTTAATCTAGAAAGAGCAACATAGCCCATACCATAATTAAAAGCCCTACTTAAATCTATTTCAGCTAGTTCTAAAGTCATGCCCTGACTCTTGTAAATTGTAATTGCCCACGCTAACCTTAAAGGAATTTGACTTATCTTTGCTAAGATAGCCTCATCATCATCTACAGTCCAAACATCAGGTTTAGCAACTACCTCAGTTCCAGAAGTTAATTGTATTATAGGAAAATTTTCTCCATCAAAACCAACTACCTCACCCATACTTCCGTTTACATAAATAACTTTATCATCTTTAAACTTATTTTTAACAAACATGACCTGAGCCCCCACTTTTAGAACCAAATTCTGGGGAGCTAAGCAATTTTTAGTCAAATACTCTTGAAGCTTTTTATCACCACTACCTGTCATTTTAAAATCATGTTCTTCACTGTCAATTTTATCCAATTCTATTTTATTTATAACATCTACATTAGCATTGTGAGTAAGTAGTTTTATAGGCTTAACCGTGCTATGGAGTTTCTTATTTATTCTACTTAAAAGTAAATTACTAATCTCTGAAGTTACTAGACCACTTCTAATGCTTTTTAAAACTAAACTTATATCCTCCTCATTCTGTCTAAACTGCTCTGTTAAGTAACAAATAACTAAATCCATTTTTGACCAAACCTGAGCTTTGTAAGCAAACTCTGATTTTTTTTGCTCTCGTGAGACAGGTGGTAATTGAAAAAAATCTCCAGACATAATAACTTGGATTCCGCCGAATGGTAATGTATTTTTTTTAAAAGCTCTACAAACCTTATCAATCATATCTAACCTTTGAGCATCTAACATAGATATTTCATCAATTATCAAAACACTAACTCTTTCAAATTCTTTTTTCAAATAAGGTTTTTTCTTAAGAGCTTTAAGCTCAGTAGAATTTAAGCTATCTCTAATACCTATCCCCGACCAAGAATGTATAGTCCTGCCACCAATATGAGTCGCTGCTATACCTGTAGAAGCTGTAATAGCTAGGCCAACTTTATTTTCTTTTAATTCTTCGATATATTTATTTAACAAAAAAGTCTTACCGCTTCCAGCTGGACCGGTTAAAAAAACATTGTGACCTGACCTCAGTATTTCTAAAGCTTTTTCTTGTTTCATATTATTAACAGTATAGTATAAATAAGTTGTTATTACCAAAATTATTTATAATTACTACTTACATCAAAAGCTTATAAACACATCTTTATTTAAAAAGTAGTGAGTTTAAAGGATAGAGTTAAATAACTATTGACATAAATATATAAATATGTTATAATAGTAATGTTCTAAAAATCCTGAATTCACCCCTGAAGTGCAACTTTGCGACATCCCAAAAGGATGTTTTTT
>CAYMGT010000061.1:0-2682 GCA_964390115.1 uncultured Gammaproteobacteria bacterium | reverse complement strand
TCTATATTAAAAACCGCTCCCTATACTTAGACTTATCTATTTTTCTTAAGACTGTCTCTACGGTGTTAAGAAGAAGGGGGAGATAAAAATAAAAAAATTCTTAAATATTTAAATGCATAGATAGCATGGACATGAAAGATTGGATATCTAAACTTAATATAAAACCTACAGGAAAAACTAAAACAGAAAATATAAATTGGGAAAACTATTTTTTAATGATGAAACGCTGGTATTATAGATTAAGAGACACTGATTATTATAACGAGGATGGTTTTTCTATTAATCAACTAAAAATGGAGGAAGATTATTACTGGACCATTTTTATAATAATTTATCACTTTAAAGACTGGATTAGAATGGCTACATCTAAAGAAAAGGTTGAAAATTATGTCAAAAATAGTAAATCACTAAGCATATGTGCGGATATATGCAACTCTAATAAACATTTATTTTTAAGATATTCTAAAACTGGCGATAAAGAAACTAGGTTACTAAATACACTAATTGAGGCAGAGTATAAAAATAAAAAAAGTTTCTTTCCAATAACATTAATCATAAACAGACATAAAATGATAGATGCCTACACTTTAGTAGAAGATTGCATGCAAGATTGGGGTAAGTTTATTATTAATGAACATTTAAAAATACCCATATTAAAAGAGGAAAATTCTGTATCTAATTTCGTTAAATGGGAGCCTAAATTAAAATAGAAAATTATATACAAAAATATATAGTATACAAAAATTGATTTATTATGTTAAATTTATTAAAAAAACTAAAAATAATTTTACCCCCTAAAGATAAGTTTAAAGTAATACTGTTGATTATATTTATGTTAATAGCTGGCTTACTAGAGGTGATAAGTATTGGATTATTATCTGGTTTTGTAGCTGGCGTGGCTAATCCAGATTTAATTTTAAATAATCAATACATAAGTCAAATACTATCCTTTTTAAATATACACAGCGAAAGACAAATATTAATTTTTGGAACTATTAGTTTAATTTTAATTTTTCTTATTAAAAATATTTACTTTATTATCTATAAGTACTTTCAGGCACGCTTTATCTATAATCGCTACAGATCAATTTCTTCTCGTTTATTTAAAATTTACATGAGTGTTCCCTACTCTTTTCATTTAAATAGAAACAGTGCTAACTTAATAAGGAATGTGAGTATTGAGTCTAAGTCTATGGCTACCAACGTAATGCTTCCGATACTACAAATTGCCACCGAAATAATAATGGCCATATCTATTATAATATTACTCCTCATTGTTCAGCCCTTAGTAACCCTATTTACTTTAATAACATTAGGAGTAGTAAGCTATTTTTTTCTAAAAGGAACAAAAAAAACTATGAATAAACATGGTAAAAAAGCTTTAGAAGAAAGAGAGAAAATAATTAAAACAGTTAATGAGGGTATAGGCGGATTTAAAGAAGTTACTTTAACTAGTAGAAAACCTTGGTTTATTAAGAAATTTGAAAAAAGCATGCTGAACTTATCTAAGGCAGAGATATTTCAACAAACAACTAAACAGAGTGTTAGTCCAATTATTGAAACAATAGCTATTGCCGGAATGTTTTTAATTGCTTTTATACTTCTAAGACAAGGACATTCTCTAGCAGCTCTCTCATCTATTTTAGCTCTATTTGCACTATCTATTAGAAGACTACTCCCCGCTGTTAATAATGTAATAGCAAATTATAATAGTTTAAGATATCACGCCTATTCAGTTGATCCTATATATCAAGACTTAGTTAATTTAAAAAAATATCAAAATATAGATTACACAAATAAGAATAAAAAAAGTTTCTTAAAAGAAAAAATAGATATTAAAAATTTAGACTTTAAATACCAAAAAAGTCAAAAATTAATTCTAAAAAATATTTCCTTTAGTATCTCTCAGGGTCAAGCTATTGCTCTAGTTGGTAGCACAGGCTCAGGTAAAACCACCTTAGCCGATCTTGTTTTAGGATTACTTAAGCCCACAAAGGGTAAAATAGAAGTAGATGGTGTAGACATCCAAAAAAATATATCAAGCTGGCAACAAAACATTGGTTACATTCCCCAGTTTATATATTTATCTGATGATAGTATAAAAAATAATATTGCCTTTGGCTTAGAGGAAAATGAAATTGATAATGACAAGCTACAGAGAGCTATTGAAGTTTCTCAGTTAACGGAATTTATAAGTGAGCTTCCAGAAAAAGAAAATACTAAAATAGGAGAACAAGGCATTCGTTTAAGTGGTGGCCAGAGACAAAGGATTGGCATCGCTAGAGCATTGTATGATAACCCAGAGGTTCTAGTAATGGATGAAGCCACTTCCTCCTTAGATAACATTACTGAAAAGTTTATCATTGAAGCAATTGAGAAACTTAAAAAAGACAGAACCATTATTATTATCGCTCATCGTCTAAGCACTGTTAAAAACTGTGATAAGTTATATATCCTAAAGAAAGGAGAGATAGTAGACCAAGGTACTTATAGCGAGTTAATTAAAAAAAATGGGGAGTTTAGGGATATGTCAGGAAAATAGTTAATAAATATAAAAACAACAAAAAATGAAAAAAAATATAAAAATTTTAATCAAGAAAAATATAAAAATTTTAATCAAGAAAAATATAAAAATATATAAAAAAACAAAAAAAATATATGAGTGTATAAAATTTTCAATTG
>CAYMGT010000060.1:0-2950 GCA_964390115.1 uncultured Gammaproteobacteria bacterium | reverse complement strand
ATTATAAAGGAATTAAATATACCTGTCAGTAAAAAGTCTTCAGTTTTTAAATTGTGTAAAGATAAGGGTGAAAAATTAATTAAACAAGCTTTAACTGATACTAAAGAGCTTTGCAAGGAAGGAGAAAAATGGAAGTATTTTTTCAAAGTCATTAACAATCAAAAATAAACTTTATTTTTCTTGTAAATTTTCAAAACTAGCGCTTAGGTAACCTATACCTAAATTATCTTGATAATTTAAAACCTTTGCTTGGTAGGAATATTCATCTATTACGCCTAAGACAAACATTAAAGTTTTAAGACCACATTCATTGGCTTTTTTGATTAAGTTTTCGTTAATGGCTAAGATATTTTCTTTTATATCCTCATCTTTATTAATAATTTCTTTTACTTGGCTATCAAACTTAGCTCCTTTAGCTGAATATCCACCGGGTGAGTTTTTATTTAAACAATGAGACATATCTCCTGAAGCAATAATCGCTATATTTTTTTCATATTTTTTTATAAGATGGGAAATACTTTTTCCTACTTCAAAATTATTTTCTAAATTTTTCAAACTAGTGTTAAAGTTTAGAAAATTTAAGTGATTTAGATCAGAAGCTAGTAAATAGGAAATAACACCTGATCCGTAGTCTAAATTATTGTTGTCAGAGAAAGAAAATAATTTTTCCAATGATTGATTATCTTTAATTTTTTGACTTAGTTTTAAGTCAGAGGCAATGCTCAACTTAGTGCTTAAATCACCAAACTCAGAAAACCTTATATCATATTTTAAACTTTCGTTAATTATGATTTTTTTTTCATCTTTATTTCCATGAGGGCTAATAACTATCACTGTACTTATATCCTTTTCTTTAAGCTTTAAGATTACTTGCTTGTAGGCTTCTATTGTTGTCTCAAGTAGTTTAATATTTTCTTTACCAATTGCTGGTATAAGCAAGGGACAGTGAGGTAAAAGTGCTCCGTATTTTATAGGCATAAAAACCAATTAATTTTTTAGTCTAGTATATAATTATAACCTGTATTTTTATTATGTAAAGTAATTTATTGTTAATTTTTCAATAAATTTACTAATATTAGATATTATTTAGTGTTTATAACCTCTCCTTGTGGGTAGAGATATAGTACTTGTGGAGAAGTTGTAATGATATTTGACCACTTATAGCCAAGTGAAACAAAGTCGTCTCCAGACAGAAAAGGTCTCTTGTATCCATTGTCTATTAGATATACCGCTGGAGAAGCAGCGGTTTTTAGAAGCTCTCCACCTTCAAACATTATTGGATCAATGTTGGTATATTTTTCTAATTCTTCAGGACTAGCTACTATAATGTTCTTATTTTTAAATCTAGTCTTTAAGAAGCTTTTGTCTAGTATCGGAGCTTTTTCTCCCTCAGAGACAAAATATACTCCACCAGTTTTGCTATTTTGTAATAAGGCTCCTGTGGGATATCCAGAGGCGATGGTTATAGGGGTTCCATCTTTATAACTATTTACATCTTCCCAACTAGCACCGGAGACTTCCTCGGGGTTATAGCCAATTTGTTTAAAGGCTTCACTGGAGGCAAAAGGTCTTTTCTTATCATCAACTAGAAGATAGAGTTCTCCTTTAGGAGATCTTATAAGGGAATAATTAGCAAATTTAATTGGTGATCCTTCACTATAAGCATTTAAGTCAGAGGCGGAAACTTCAATTATTTTATTCTCATCAAATCTTGATGTTAAAGCAACTTTACTAGTAAAAGGTCTCTTTATTCTATTATCTATAAGCCAAACACCTAATTCTCCTGTAGCCCTAAGTAAACTTCCATTAGGATATACTTTAGGTGGGAAATATTTTTTCCATAATTTAAATACATTATAGTTTCCATTGTAAACATGGGGTGTGTAATTATAGAGGGCTGCAGTAGCTTGATTTTCAGGACTCACTATAACTTTCTCTGTAGATATAGTTCCATAAGGATTGCTAAATGAATAGGTATTACCCTTTTTAAAACTATATTGATAAGGAGCTTTTAAATACCACCAAAATTGTAGGGCAGCACTGTTTACTTGTTTACCAAAGCCTTGCCAATAGGGATTACAAGAGGCACCATCTGGGCAACCGTAACCCGTGGCCCAATCTAGTTGCCTTTGCGTTGGATTACTTTCCTCTATTAGACTTTGTTCTTTTTGTAAAAGAATTAAAAGAAATTTTGGATTTACAGTAGTAATTTTTCGGCACTTAATTTGTTTTTCTTTTTCAGCGGGGTTGTCACTTAATGTAATTCCTTCACAATCATAATTATTGTAGGAGGCATCATAGATAATCTCAGAAGCTGTTTTTATGTCACCATGAGTATTAACAGCCGTGTAATTAGCTAAATAACTATTATTATTTTCTAAAAATTTTTGAATATCAACTAAACTCATACTAGAATAATTTAAAAGATCTTTGTCGCTAATAATATTATTAGGATTGAAATTTTTATCGATTGTAGCGGCACTACTTAGGGTAGGAATCAATAGAGAGCTAATTAAAAAAGTGCTAATAATTATTAATTTGATTTTTTTCATAACAGTAAATTTAAAGAGATAAGTTATTCAATTATTTATTATACATGTTTCTACATTATAGTATATTTTTTAATTTTTAGAAAATATATTTTTTATTCTGGGTCATTTTTCTAATTTTTTTTAAAATAATTATTTTTTTATCACATTTTTTTTATTCTTACCGTAGAAAAGAAATGTCATTTTTTAACTTAGAAATGAATTGTTTTTGCTTTGATTAGTGGTATAATTTATTGGTTTATATCTTTATTTTAGTATATTTATGCTCTAAGAAAAGAAGTGAGAAGGGAGAGGTAGATAAGTTTATTTTTATACCTTTTTATAAGGTTAGTGAAGAAGTTATAACACTTAAATTCTATTCCAAAGCTTAATCAACTATTTTGGTTAAACACTTCGTTTGG
>CAYMGT010000059.1:0-3102 GCA_964390115.1 uncultured Gammaproteobacteria bacterium | reverse complement strand
AGTTAATTTTAGTACTAACATTTAAACCAGCAAAAACCCAATCTTTGTGAAGATAGCCCTCCTCCATGGCCTCTCCAACAGTCTTCTGATCCGCTATTGCTTGTCTAAAATCTTCATCAATAACACAATTATCCGCTGACACTGGACCACTAAGTCCACCTATTTCAGGACAAGTAGATAAAGAAGCTAAAATATCAAAGTCTCCTCTTGTATCAAAGCGAGGTTCGAGAATTTGTCTAAGCTCAGCCTGCACCTTTCCTTTACTCGTGGAAACATCAGACTCTGTATTAGTTAACCAATCAAACTCCCTTGGCGCTTCATCTGGCCCGTCCCCACCTTGATTAAAGACAGCTTTCATTCCTTTTTCATAAGCCTTTATAGCCAACTGGTTTAAAAATACATTAGCAGCATCAACTAAAGCATTACCGGTAAATCTACCTAAGTTTTCATTAAGTTGTTCTTCAGCTGATAAAGATTTCCACTTTGCTCTACCAGCAATATCAGTTTTGTTATCTCCAACATCACTAATACCACTCTCTTTTTCTCCTTCAGTAGCAACTGTATAAGTTTCAGTGTCTTTAATAGCCACAGTCTTTTCATATTCCATACCTTGCATAAGACTAAGACTAACACTTAAGCTATTTGACTCTGGCCTCAAAAATCCCATAAATTTTTTCAAGAAATCTTCACTTTGCATATCAGAAAGCCTCTGGTATTCATTTTCCCAAGCAGCCACCATAGTACTCGCCTTACAATTAGGTTCCCCTGGTCTTATTTGCCTCTCTAATCCTAAACCAATAGCCAACTTAACATCTACATTAGGCTCACATAAATCTATATTATTCCATTCATTTAAACTATCTAAAAAATCTCCAGCAGCTGAATCACCTATTTCTTTAAAATATTCTCCCCAGTTTTTTGTTACTATTTTAGATTGTTGACCATCTCCACCACTCATTAAATCTTCGGCAGCATCATAGGCTAGTCTATTTAAAGTATTTCTAACTGTCTTGTTTAGAGCATTAGAAGCCATATTATTCCAATTATCTACTATAACATCTTTTATTCTTTGCCATAAATTTGCCTGTATCTGAGGTAAATCACTAACAATCGCAACCGGTGGAGCAGGAGCTAAAACAATAGGTATAAATGAAATATCTTTCATTGGCAACCTTGGCATAGAATCTAAAGCTTTAACCTGTCCAGAAAAAGATAATAAAAAAAATAGAGAAAAGATTATAATAATAAAGTAAAAATATTTATTTAAAAATTTATTCTTCATGCTTTTATTTAAAATTAAAAAGACTGCTCTAAGAGAGTCTCGTTATATATATTTAATAATTCTTCATCACTAAAAGCTTCCACCATTTCCGCTTCTATCCCTGCTTCACTAAGTAAGTTTCTTAAATCATCAGGGCTAACATCACCTTGTAACATTCCTTCTAAAGACTTATCATCAACATTAACATTATCAACTGGCTCTACTTGTAAACCACTGTCAACTTGTAGTTTCTCTAGGGCTCTCTGTAAATCATTGTCATTGCCAGACGCCACCACATCTAATTGATTACAATTTTTTCCTGTAGCACAGTTTGGATTACTACCCGCTTCTATTTCAACCTTATCACTTATACCATCACTATCACTATCTTCTAAATATGGTGAGGTCATATAAAAATTTAGTTCTTCAAAATCACTTAAACCATCATTATCAGTATCCAAGTTTTTTAATTTTTCTTCATCTACACAGTTAGCTCCCTTACAGGTGCCTTCAGGAATATTTTCCGCACTAGCTAATTTTTCATACTCATCTTCAAAATTAAAAGGACTATAAATAGCATCCCTAATTTGCCAGAAACTAAACAAAACAATAGCTAAAGAAAAAACAGTTAAAATAACTGTCAGAGTTTTTCTCTGTCTTGAACTTGAGTTTTTAGAAAAATTATCTAAGAAATTACTAGACATTTATATTATTATCATAATATAAAATATTATAGCATATAGCTTCTTAACTGAGCAAATAATTTAAACCATTCTTCTAAGCTAAGTTCTTGAGCTCTAACAGAGTCTTTTATTGCCACGCTTTTAAACACTTTAGAAATATCTTCTACCTGAAGCTTTAAAGACCCAGCTAAATTATTTTTTAATTTTTTTCTTTTAGCGCTAAAACCAAACTTAAGTAAACGAAAGAATAATTTCTCTTCTTCCTTTGCTATAATCAAGTCTTTTTTATCTTTAAGCTCAATTTGTAAAATAGCACTATCAACTTTAGGCTGTGGCCAAAAATTTTCTTTACCCACAAAGGCTACTAGTTCAGGTGAACTATAGAACTGGACTGACAAAGAAAGTAAGCTATGACTTCCCGGTACTGCTAAAATTCTATTTACCACTTCTTTTTGTAACATTAAAGTTAAAGCTGTGGGAGGCTTGTCTGAAGATAAAAATTTTCTTAAAAAAACCGAAGTTATGTTATATGGCAAATTAGCCACCACCTTGTAATTTCCAGTAAAAATAGCCTCTCTAAAATCTAAGACGTTAGCGTGTATAAGTTCAATATTAGAATTATCTAAGGCATCAGTAGCAATTTTTAACATTTTAAAGATAGAGTCATCTATTTCAATAGCTACAACCCTCTCAACCTTCTCAGCTAACTTAGCAGTCAGAAAACCAAGTCCTGGACCTACTTCTAAAACTAGATCGCTCTTACTTAAACCAGAGGCTTCAATAATAGTAGAATAAACTTTATCAGATATTAAAAAATTTTGACCATGTTTTTTTTGTGGATTAATATCATAAAGCGAACATAAATGTCTAGTTGTCTGAAGTAAATTCATAAAAACTATTTTATCTCTATTTTTAACTTCTCTTTAATCCTGTTCTCTTCATGGGCATCGCCAACCCCAGCTAAAAAATTCATAGTTAAAGCGGCTAGAGCAGCTAATATAAAGGACCATTCTAAATTAAATTTAGAAATTAAAAATATAATTAAAAGACTCATCAACATTCTACCAAAAGAAATCGCCATTTCTCTAAGAACTGTATATTCGTCAACATAATGACCCTGATCAGCTGCCATTTCATAATTTAAAGTATCAAAAGATG
>CAYMGT010000058.1:0-3270 GCA_964390115.1 uncultured Gammaproteobacteria bacterium | reverse complement strand
CCAAACGAAGTGTTTAACCAAAATAGTTGATTAAGCTTTGGAATAGAATTTAAGTATTACACTTTTTAGTAAACTAGGGTTATATAAAAACACCGCTAATATTAGCGGTATTTTTGGTGGATGGCTTCGTGAAGAACATTAGAACTGAAATGGTAAATGTAAAGTATATTCCGCAAGTTTACCCCACCGTGTGACTCGTTATTGTTTTGGGTAATAAAAAACCGCCTCAACTTTATAGTTTATTGGCGGTAAGGAAGATGGGAGATTATTTTCTAATATAATCACCTGGATCACTAAATGAAGCCTTGCCGTCATCTCTATCAAAAACGACCCACAAAACTTTCTTTTTTCCATCGCTACTACAACGACCACAAGAACAAAAATTTTTACCCACCCCTATTAACTCACCTTCTCCGCTCTGGGGACATATAATTTTCATGCCCTTTTTAGCAGGAAAACTTGATCCGCTTTTATCAAGGATTTTGAATTTTGCACAAGCCTCATCTGAGACATCAACCTCAATTTTACCACCATTCCTAGTAATAACTATCATTAAATTTTTAGACACAATAATCTCCTTTTTTTAATTAAACAATAAAATGAACTATGTAACATAAAAACATATCATGCTGATGTATTTTTGTTAAGGTTTGTACGCTACATTCTACTCCGAACCTTAATTTTTTAAATAAAGAACATCTCAGCTGGTATAATAGTTATATGAAATAATTATTAACCAAAACTAAGATGTATTACACACATTTTACACCAGAAAACAAAAATATAGCTAATATTAGCTATATTTCTCTATGGGTGGCTAGAGGGAATCGAACCCTCATCATCGGTACCACAAACCGATGTTCTAACCGTTGAACTATAGCCACCATGTATATCAAAATGATATTTAATTATTTATCTTCTTTATCTTCTTTATCTTCCTCTAAAACACTGCCGCAGCTATTTGGACAATGAGCACAGTCGCAACCAAAAAAACTATTATCATTAATATTCTCATCTTCTTTGTTTTTTTTATCTTCACTCATAATAATTAAATTAAAAAAATATATAAATGTACGCCCAGAGGGAATCGAACCCCCATAACCAGCTTAGAAGGCTGGTGTTCTATCCGTTGAACTATGGGCGCATATCAATAAAAACAAAATATCAAATAAACAATCAAAAGTCAATCAAAACTCTTTTCTTTGTCTTAAAGCTTCAAAAACTATAACAGCTACGCTAACTGAAAGATTTAAAGAGTCCATTTTACTAAGCATAGAAATTTTAATTTTTTCATCAGCCACGCTTAACCAATTATTCTTTAAACCTTTATCTTCAGAGCCAAAAACTAGGGCTAGTGGAGTGTTCAATTGAGCTTCAGTGTATTTAATTTTAGAATTTCCACTACAGGTTAATGTTTTTAAATTCTTAGATTTTAACCATTTAGAAGCTTCGTCAAAATCACTTGATATTATTTTAGTCTTAAATATATGACCCGTGCTAGACCTTATAGCATTGGAATTATATATATCCACTTTACTATCAACCAATATTATTAAATCTGCTTTAACCGCACAAGCTGTTCGAGAAATAGCCCCTAAATTACTAGGTTTTTCTATTCCATCAAGAACAATTATTAATGGCTCTTTACTTAAAACAATATCTTTTAAGTGATAAACTTTCTCCTTAAAAATAGCTAGATGACCATCTGGATTTCCTCTATAAGAAATTGATTGAAAGATCTGAGAACTAACTTCAATTGATTTATTTATATCTTTAAATTCACTAATCTCTTCTTTAATGAGTTCGGGTGAATAATAATAATTAACCAACTCTAAATTATCATTAGCGATTTCAATTTCTTTTTTTCCCTCCACTAAAACTAACTTTTGTTTTTTTCTATAGTTTTCTTTTTTCTGTAATCTTTTGATGTTTTTAATTTCAGGATTTTGTAAACTATTAATTTTTTTCATAAAACTAACCAAACATTAACCAACCTGGTTTAAAGATTAAGAGTAGGCCTATGATAAGCATTAAAACACCTCCAACTAAAGCCGTTATCCTAGAATATTTACCTTTAATACTAGTCACTCTCAGTGTTTTCATAGCAATAAAGAAAATGATCAAATCATCTAGCATAAAAATTAAAACATATAATATTAAATAGCTATAATATTTCCAGGTGGACAAATCGGAGAGCGATAACATTTGCGTGTAGACAGCTGGAAGGCCAGCGCTGCATAAAAGTTCAACTAAATTTACAGCTGCAGCTAAAACAATAACTCCCGCCAAGGCTAACCAAAACTTGTCTTGATTAATAATAGCTTTTAATTTAGAAAAGGTTATTTTTCTTTTCTCTTTGCCTGTAACCTTACAAGTTCCTTGTGGGTTATTAAAATAATCCCAAACATGATATGCTCCACCACCTATTGCTACTAAAGCAACTAGTAATCTTACCCAGAAAATAAAACCAACGAATAAAAATAAGTTAAGCCAAGCTGTTAAAAATAAGAAATAAACCAAGGCAGAGGTAAAAATAAAGGTAATTCCCAAAATCCACATTTTTTTTCTATTTTTCATATTTAAAAGAAGTGTTATTAAAAACAACAAAACCCACATAGCACAGGGATTAAAACCATCTAATCCGGCTAAAAGAATAGTTAAAATTGGTAATGAAAGATTTTTTACATTCAAGGAGCCTAAAAATGGTACATTTATTTCATTCTGATTATCTTCTTCTTTTTCACAATTTTTAGCTTCACTTATATCCTTTCCGCTAATAACAGCACCCACAATATCACTACAACCTGTTTTCATTGCTTCTTTTAAAGTTTTTTCTATTTTTTCTCCCGTTATTTCAGCTGAATGAAAACCAACAAAGTCTTTATCTCCTATAATTGTTAAAGGAACTCCTGAGGTTTTTAAATTCATCTCCTTACCTATTTTAGAAAGTAATTGCGCATTTTCATAATTATTCGAAACTTCATAACTTACCAGCTCTACACTGTCTTTAAATTCAGATTTTTCTAAAAGTTTATCCAAAAAAATTTCTTCTTTAGCGCAATGAGGACAACCATTCCCATAGAAAAAATATATAGTAGCCTTACCCTGAGCACTAGTCTTAGTTAATGGTAAAAGAAGTAAAAAAAGTAAAAATAAAAATACTATTTTTTTATACATATACTTGACTTAAAATTATAAATTATATCTATATAGTAGAAAATAATTTATTTATATTAATTTTTAACAGTGTTTAAAATGTGATATAATATT
>CAYMGT010000057.1:0-3340 GCA_964390115.1 uncultured Gammaproteobacteria bacterium | reverse complement strand
ACCAATAAAGCTAAGACATAAACGACTAATGATAAATAACAAAAATATATAAATAATAATTTTGTTAGTTTTATTTATTTTCTTAAACATATAAATAATTAAAATAAATCAAGTAAATTAATTTAATTATACCATAGACTTTATTTAGGTAAAATTTAGTCAATAATATTTTATATAAAATTATATCTATCTTTAAATTTTTTTAAAAATGTAGTAAACTATAGATAGTAGTATTAAATTTAAAAATTTTAAATATGATTAAAAGTAATCTTATTTTTTCCGAAAAACAAAAACAGAAAGCTATTTGGGTATGGGCAATTTTAGCTGTGGTATTTATAATTTTTCTCTATACTTTTGTAAGGCAAATTTTTTTTAATTCTCCCGTTGGTAATCAAGTAAGTTCTGATTGGTCCCTGTATCTTAATTTAGCTTTAATTTTATTTCTAGGTTATTTATTCTATTGTATTGGCTTGTCTGTAGAGATTAGAGAACAGGCTATTTACTATAAGTTTACTCCTCTTCATTTAAAATGGCGTCAAATTAACTTTTCTGATATAAGTAAGGCTTATGTTAGAAGCTATAAACCAATAGCAGAGTATGGTGGCTGGGGATGGCGCTTAGGTATGGGCGGACAGGGAAGAGCTCTTACTGTTAAAGGTAATCATGGACTACAACTTGAGCTAAAGACAGGTAAAAAAATACTTCTAGGCACTCAAAAGCCAGAAGAGCTTAAAAGGGTTTTAGAGAGTAATAAGTTAAGTATAAATAAAATATAATTTTATGAAAAAAATAAAAAAACTCTACAGAAATAATGATAAACGAATAATATTTGGAGTTTGTTCAGGTTTGGGTGATTATTTCAACATAGATGCTAATTTGTTTAGACTACTTTTTATTTTTTTATTAATCGTTGGAGGTTCTGGCTTATTACTTTATATTATTTGTGCCATTGTTATTCCTCCAATGGAGAGTAAAGGCGTAAAGGGTAAAAATATTAAATAAATAATAAAGCTATGATAAAGCTAATTTTTCAAAAAAAAATATTTCTAATTTTAGCCATAATCCTTATATTTTTACCTTTAGTCAGTAAAGCTGAAAGCGAGGATCTGAAGCTTAGAGATATAAGTGGTATAAATTATGAAACTAAAGAATTGTCAGTGGATAAATATTTAGGCTGGCAAGGTTCTTGGCAACAATTTAAAGAGAATGTTAGCTTGATGTTAACTTTTGATAATTTAAAAAAGGCTGAAAAAAAATTAATATATGCAGAAAATAGGTTAAGAGTTGGACAGAAATTACTTAAAAAAGATGATAAAAAAAGTCAAGAAGAAGCCATAAAAATAATTTCACAAGCTGACAGCTATAAGTACGATATATTTTTAAACAATAAAGAAGATTTAAATAAATTGTGGCAAAAAGATGATGATCAGGTAAAAAATTTAATTAAAAACTTAAGTGCTCATAAAATAAATAAAGCGATTGTTTGGAGTCAAGCGGAAAAAATTGTACCTGTCTCAAGTTTAAATAATTTAAACTCACTTAGAGTTAAAGCTGAAATTAAAGATTTAAAGTCTTTAAATGAATTAACTGACAGTTTAAATAATTTAGAAGGTAGAGAGGATTTAAGTTTGGAGTTAAATAAAACCTCGGTTGTAATAGAAAATTTTCAAAAAATGAGAGAAGAATTTATTACTTCTAACCAAACAATTCTGAAGAAAATCAATAATTATCAAGATAAAGATATTGAATTATTTTTAGAAGAAGGTTTAAATAACTTAGAAACTGAAAAGAAAGAGTTGTATAACAAAGTTTCAGATTATAATCTTAAAGATATTAAAGAGTTGAGACTCAAAGAAGAGTTGCAAACTCAGATAAATAAAATTAAGTCTAGTTATGCCACGTCAACTGATAATTTATCTACCTTACCTAAGACTAGAAATGTGAGAAATGATTATCAAATAAGCGATGAGAGTCCTTTAGATAATTTTAAAGACAGCCCTGAGTATCAAGAATTTTTAATGAATATTGACAGTAGTCGTAAGGTTATTGATAGTAGTGAAGAAAAAAAATAGAATAATAATTAATTATATATTTATGCTTAAATATAAAAATTTTAATTTTTTTAATGTTTTAGTCTTTGTTTTTATTTTTGCTATTTTTTCACTTCTTTTTGGCTTCATAGGTGCTTATATTTATGATCTCAGTAGTAACGAGACATTACAGCCTCAATTTAGCGGTGAAGAGAGATTGAATGATAATAAGGAGACTATTAGCATTGTAAAGGAAGAGTCAGCCGTTATTTCTGTGGTGGAGAAAGTTTCTCCTGCTGTAGTCTCAATTATAGCTAGTAGAGATTTAAGTCAAATGAAGGATGACTTTAATCCTCAAGAAGAATTATTTTTTAGACAATTTTTTGGAGAAGATCAGTTTAATTCACTATTTCCCTCTGTTCCTAACGAGGAATTTAGTCCTACTAGCCAAGAAGTTAGTTCTGGTAGTGGCTTCATTGTTTCCTCTGATGGTTACATAGTAACTAATGGTCACGTGGTAGATGATGAAAATTTAGATTATTCAGTACTTTTAAATAATGAAGAAAGCTACGTGGCTAAAGTATTAGCTATTGATCCAATTACTGATTTAGCTGTTTTAAAAATAGAAGCAGAAAATTTACCTATTGTAGAGCTAGGAGATAGCTCTGATCTTAAAGTTGGTCAAACAGTAATAGCAATAGGTAATGCTTTAGGTGAGTATTCTAATACAGTTTCTACGGGAGTTATCTCTGGTTTGTCTCGTTTAGTTGTGGCAGGTAATTACCGTGAAGCTGAACAACTTGTGGGAGTAATTCAAACTGATGCTTCAATTAACCCAGGTAATTCAGGAGGTCCTTTACTTGATATTAGAGGTCGAGTAATTGGTATTAATACTGCTATTGTCAAAGGTGCTCAAAATATCGGTTTTGCCATTCCTGTTGACAGTATTAAAGGTCCTGTAAACAGCGTTAAAGAAAGCGGAGAAATTGTTAGACCTTGGCTAGGAGTTCGCTATATTAATATCACTAAACAATTAGCTGAAAAAAATAATCTAGAAGTTCAAAATGGGGCTTTAATCTCTAGAGGAGATACTCTGGAAGATTTAGCAATTTCTCCTAGTTCTCCTGCGGATATAGCTGGGCTTAGAGAAAATGATATTATTTTAGAAATTAATGGTGAAGAAATTACTCAAACCAAGCCACTTATATATTTGATTTCTAAATATAATCCTAACGATGAAATAACCCTGACTATTCTCAGACAAGGAGAGAGACTGGAAGTCAATTTAATTTTAAGTAGTCGTAAGCAGT
>CAYMGT010000056.1:0-3390 GCA_964390115.1 uncultured Gammaproteobacteria bacterium | reverse complement strand
CATATTCTAATAAATTAATGTATATTTCTATTATATACAATATTTTTTAATATGTCAATACTTGGGAGATATAAATCCTGATTTCTTCTGATAATCTAACTCTAAAAGAGGTTTGACTACCATCTACTTTGGAGCTCCATTACAAAAACACGCTAATTTAGCGTGTTTTTGTGTTATATCCTAATGAAAAAAACCTCTATTTTGTTTGGACTTAATGAGTTAGCAGTGATATTATATATAATATAATAATTTTATCCTAAAATAGGTTAGACTAATATTCACCATGCAACTCATAACAGGAAAGACGGTCTCAATAGAGTCTGTTTTTTTATAAGACTTGTAATAATTTTATTTTATGATACAATATAGTTAACATAAAAGTTAATTATTCTACATCTATGAATTTAGAACAATTAGAACAATATAAGAGAGACTTAAAAATTTCTATAGATAAAATTATTCGCGAGGAAATTGAAATGATTTTTTTAAATGAATTAGCTCAAAATGGCTTAAGTTCTAGAGTTGCTTTCTATGGAGGAACTGCTCTTCGATTAGTCTATGATTCCCCTAGATTTTCAGAGGACATAGATTTAATTGAAATAAGAAAAATAAATTTTTCTGACTTTAAAAAATTTATAGAGCGTCTAGCCAAAGAACAAGACTGGAAATTGAGTGATATAAAGGATAAAAGACAAACAATTTTTGCTTTATTGAAAATAAATGATGAAAAATTGAAGCACCCTTTTTCTTTAAAGATAGAGATACATAAACCAAATAAAGAGATTAAGCTAAATACTAATTTAAACTTAATTAAAAGTCCCGTTAGTATTTTAAGCCCTTTACTCTTAGTTCCAACCCTTGAAAATTTGAAAGTATTAAAAGAGGATGCCATTGTTCAAAGAAAAAAAGCTAGAGATATTTTTGATTTATGGTATATATCTCAATCTCTTCGCATCAATTTTAAATTACCGTCTTCAACTCCAAAATTTCAAGAACGAGCTTTCAGAAATGAGTTACAAGTGTTCTTACCACCTAAATATTATCCTATAATTAAACAGTTATATGAGCAAATTATTGAAAGAAATAAATAATATCCCTAAAAAATATTTTTCTCTAAAAGATTTATCTAAAATTAGTAATCTAGGGGGTAATAGTCTTAAGGTTGCCATAAGTCGATTAGCGAGAACCGGAAAAGTTGTTAAATTAGTTAACGGTTTATATACTCAAGATATTAATGATATCTCTTGGGAAAATCTAGCTATTAACATCTATAGCCCTAGTTACGTGTCTTTTGAATCAGCCCTAAATTATTACAACATTCTTAGCCAGCAAACATTTAGTCTTACTTTAGCAACAAGCAAAAGAAAGAAGGATGTTAATATTCATAATTATTCTATTGTCTATAGACATATCAAAAACAATCTCCTCTGGGGCTACATAAGAAAAGATGATTATTTAATAGCCGAGCCCGAAAAAGCCTTTTTAGACTTAGCCTATTTATCTCTAAATGGATATGGGTATTTTGATCCAAAAGAAATGAATTTAAGTTTGTTAAATAAGGGGAAAATAAAAAAATATCTAAAAAGGTTTAATAATAAAAAGTTAACTAAGCTAATTAGCCGGACTTAAAGGTAAAATTAGTAATATGTTATACTTTTCCATTAAAAATTGTAATATTAAAAAATTAAATGTATAGGTTTATTGACATGAGTGTATAGGTTTTTTAATATTAGTGTAATTACACTATTATACAAACCATTTCTTCGTAATCTTGCCGTGAGAAAATTTTAATAAAAATTTAAGATAGTAAACTATATAAAACAAATGACTATACAAAAAATTTTAGAGGCCATAAACAATAATGATATAGAAGCTCTTAAAAATTTTAAAAAAGAGCTTGATGTACTTGATTTTGAAAATTGCCAGATTAACTTAAAAGAACTAGCAAGTTTTTTAATAGTGGAAGCAAGTAAAACAGAGGATGAAAAATTAAAGGTAGCTATTACCTCGCTGATCACTTGGAAAATAACAATGTATTTTGCTGATAAGTTAACAAATGAATACGAGGAGTTTATTTTTAAAAATATTGTTCACAATAATGGAAATATAAGACAACAAGCTGTTAAAATGGGCAGTATGTTTATTAAGTCAATTACAGACAAAAATGATAAGTTAACTAAAAAGTTTATCTTAGACTTTGTAAAAAAATTATTAGATTTAATAAATAAATATGAAGTATTAAATAAAATTGAAATAGAAAAAGTTAAGCCCTGTCAGTATAAAAGTTTAATGCTACTTCTAGAAGAACTTTCTTTTAACGTTAAAGAAGGTAATAAGTATTTATATCAAGATATAGAAAATAAACTTGATAGTTTTTATGATCTTTATGATGATTATTTTTTTGATCCAAGTTATACTTACCGTGATCGTGAAAAGAAAGAGGATTATTATTATGACGCTATGGAGTATTTAAATTCCGGAGAATGGCAAATAGCTTTGAAAATTTTAAATAAAGGCATATTAGAATATGAAAATTATATTGAACTTTACGTGGGACTAGCTTCCGCTTATAGGTTTAATAGAGATATAAAAAATTTCGAGAGAGTAGTTGAAACAGGATTTAAAAAATTAAAAGAAAAATTTCCCACATGGCCTAAAGAATTAGAATGGGGTTATATAAATAATCGTCAATTTTTAAGAATGATAGATTTTAAAGCTTCTCTTTACTTCGAGCAAGGTGAAAAGAATAAGGCTGAAGCTATGTATAAATTACTTTTAAAGCTAAATCCTAGAGATAATCAAGGAATAAGATACTACTTAGCGGGTCTTTATGAAGGTATCTCAAGTTTTGAAGTTGATGAAATGTTTAATGAAGCTAATAAGTCTCAAGATCATAACAAAGTAGAAAATTTATTTAATAGAGAAAATAAAAAGCATAATTTTTTTATTTTTGCCGAAGATGATGATTGTTTAGACGAAGAGGATTATGGAGACAAGAATGATTTATTAGTTAACGAGGATAAAGATAATAAAGACAGCTTTATTTGGAATATAAGATAAAATTTTAAGTTTTTTTATTTTAAGCATTGACTTGAGTTGAAAAACCTATATAATTATAACAAAGATAAAGTATTAACCTTAAATAAGTTATGAGAATTAAATGGCGTAAGGCTAAACCCAAAGAACAGAAACCACTTTTTTTAGCTAATTCTAATATTAAAGTTGTTGAAGTTTTTTTAATTGATGAAACAGGAGAGAATATTGGTCTAATAGGTACGGATAAGGCCCTAGCCTTAGCTGAAGAGATTAATTTGGATTTAGTTTTAGTTAACCCCAAAGCTAATCCTCCTGTAGCAAAAATTGTAGATTTAGGACAAATGAAATATGAAC
>CAYMGT010000055.1:805-3545 GCA_964390115.1 uncultured Gammaproteobacteria bacterium | reverse complement strand
TATTTATATATTTTTGTTATTTATCATTAGTCGTTTATGTCTTAGCTTTATTGGTGTATCTACTAAAATGATACTAGGTGATTATATAGATTTGGGTGAAAATTATTCTAACCAAACAGTTCTTAATATTTGGGGCACTTGGGATTCGGCTTATTATCTTAATATTACTGAAGAGGGATACTCAAAAGAAACCGGAAAGAATCAAATGACAACTCTTCAAGCTAATTATGCTTTCTTTCCACTTTATCCAGCCCTTATTAGAGCATTGAACTTATTTATCGGTAATAATTATTTTTCTGGTTTAATAATATCTAATTTAGCCTTTTTAATTAGCGCCTTTTTACTCTACAAAATTGTTAAATATGATCATAATGAGGAATTAGCCTTAAAATCAGTAAAATATTTATTTTTCTTTCCTACGGCATTCATTTTTTCAGGTTTATTTTCCGAATCTATTTTTTTAATGTTATTCTTAGCTAGTTATTACTTTGCTATAAAAAATGATTGGCTTAAGGCTTCTTTCAGTGCTTTACTTCTAGGCTTAACTCGCCCTTTTGGAATATTAATATTTCCTATTTTGCTTCTAATGTATTTTATTAATAAAAGCTTTAATATAAAAAAGATTAAAGCCGACATATTTTATATATTTATAAGCCCTCTAGGATTTATTGCTTTCTTATTTTATATACATCATTTAACTGGTAATTTTTTAAATTACTTGCAGATTCAATATCAAGGCTGGGGACATGTATTATCTAATCCATTTATTATTTTAGCCAATGGCTTATTTACTAAAGATATCTTTCAATTTATAAATATCTCTATTTTTTTATTCTTTTTTTCTTTGTCAGTGTTTAGTTTTAAAAGTAAAAAGTTAAAAGGTGTATATTTTATTATCATCTTCCTATTTAGCTTTCTTCCTCTATTTAGCGGAATGCCAAGTATAAATAGCTTATTGAGATATTTACTACCAATATTTCCCCTATACATTGTACTGGCTAGCCTATCCACTAAACACAAAATTATAGATCAGGCTTTGAGCATGATTTTATTACTACTTCAAGGATTTTTAATGGTTTTTTGGGTCCTTAAACTTCATCTAATCGTCTAATAAAATGATTGTTAATGATTTAATTATAGATAAATTTAATATAAAAAAGTGGCTCATATGAACCACTAAAAATGTTATTATTAGCAATAAGTTAAATTTTATGATAACTTAGCTGCTAATTTTGAAATGTCAGACCGAACTAAGTGATCTAGAACGGTGTAAGCAATTAAAGGATTTCCCCTTAGCTTGTCTATAGCTACCATGAGACCACAGGTCTCGGGGGTAAGTAACCTATTCTCAATTTGACCTGGGTCACCAGTAAAAATTACTTTACTATTTTGCCCTACTCTACTCATAACCACTTTTATCTGATGCTCGGATAAATTCTGTGCTTCATCTACAATAAAGAAGCTGTCGTGAAAAGTATTACCTTGTATATAACAAAGTGGTATAGATTCAAAGCTTGTATCATCAGAAGCAAAGGTGTTATCCCACAAAACTGAAGGAATCCTCTTGGTTTTAGGACCCTTATCTCTTAGTTTCTTCTCAATAAAATCAAGATTTTGAATAAACGGATAATTCCAAGGGTAAAGTTTTTCCTCTAAACTACCAGGCAAATAACCATGATCCTTACTAACAAATTCTGGTGGCCTAGCTAGGCGTAAATACTTATAGCTATAACTGCCATTATTCTTATTATATTTCTGTTGTAAACCAGCTGCCAAAGCTAATAAGGTTTTGCCAGAACCAGCTCCGCCCACTAAAAAAATGGCTTTTATCTGAGGATCGAGTAAATGTTGTAAGGCAAAATGTTGTTGCCAATTTTTTCCATCTCCATTACTAAAGGGAACAATTCCGCTAGCTTGTAAATTTTCTCTCAGCATAAACATTTTATTGCCTCGACGAATTAAGGCAAAACAATCTAAGCTATTTGGATCATTTGTTTGCGAGCAAAGAACTCCTTGATTTTCCAAAAGTTTACCAAATATTTCTTCCTCATAGTTAAAATAATTTATCCCTGCTTCACTAAGACACTCTCCAGGATTTTTTATAACCCTCAACCTTTCTGATATTATTTCTGGAACTTTTATTTGATTTTTTTTGTAATCCTCAACTAATAAATTGTTATGAGAAGAAAAAAATTCTCTGGCCTGAATTCGTAAATTCCTGTCTTGAGTTACCAATTTAATTTTTTTTACTCTAAGTAAAACATCTGAATAAATTCCTTTAGTGTTTTTTTTACTTAAAACATTGAGCAGATAAGCTAAAGATGCTAAAATTCTATGATCATTATTTCCGTGATCATAAAAATTCTTAAAAACATCCCTCTTCAACTCTTTAACAATAAAGAATTTTTCCTCAGTTTCTTGTAATTTTTCAATTATTCTACTCACTTCTGAAGCTGTAGAACCAATATTGGCATCATTTTTTAGCTTATCAAGCTCTAATAGAACTTGAAAGGGTAAAAATACTAAGCCATTCTTTAAAAAATGTTTTAAAGAACCCGGATCTGATAATAATACGTTCGTGTCTAACACGATCGCATCAATAAAATTTGTCTTTGACATAGTTACCTCTTTCTTTAGTTTTAAATGAACATTAAATTTATCACTATATTAAATATTTCTCTAAATTGAATCTTTTTCTGATTTTTTCTGATTTTTCTTAAGTTTTTTTATTTTTTGATAA
>CAYMGT010000055.1:0-795 GCA_964390115.1 uncultured Gammaproteobacteria bacterium | reverse complement strand
ATAAGCTAGAAAGATAACACTTAAGACGCTAATTCCTCTTCTAAATCTTTTTAAACAACTTTTTTTCTTTTTCTTTGTTTCGCTTATATCATTTTCCATATTTTTAAATTATTTTATATTACTATTTAAAGACTAGCACGGACTAAAACAAAAATCAAAGCTGTTTGCTTTGATTTATAATATCTAATTTACAAAATTATTTTTTAGCTATAATATTTAGGATTAAAATAAAAGCTAATAAAATATACTATCAAAGGTAGCGTTATAAGCACTGTAATAATGTTTATCACTATATTTCCCCCTTTAAATATATCAGCTACTAAAAAACCATCACCAACTAAAAGAAGTAAGGTTAAGATAATTAAAATAATTTTTTTCCACATAGTATTTATTTTTAAATTTTAAAATTAAGATGAAATTATTATAGCATAAGAAAAATAATCAATCAAAAAAATTATTATTTTAACCATGAAAACCGTAAAGATAATCTCCAAATTTTATTCCTAGTCTTCTAGACCAAGGGTCAATATTCATATACTCATTCTCCTTTATTTTTATTCTTAAATATTGATGAGGAATAATATACCAAACTAAAGTCCATTTTAACTGTATATCCTCATCTCTATACCAAGTACTCTTCACTAATACATTTCTAAGAATATAATTTACTTGGGTACAAAAAAGATAATTATAAGTCACTAATTTATTCAAATCTTTAGAGTAAATAATCCAAAAACGAAAGAACATACGTATCCTATAGCCAGGAAATTTTTCTGAAACTAAATTATAAGCAGA
>CAYMGT010000054.1:0-3841 GCA_964390115.1 uncultured Gammaproteobacteria bacterium | reverse complement strand
TTGTATTTTTGAGAAAAAAACAAGCTTTAATGATTAATATTATATATATCTTACTTTATATGATAAATATAATTAGCCAAATTAAGTGCATCTTGAAAACGAGATGATTTATTTTCTGAGTTTAAAACCGAAACAATGATTTCACCTTTATCTTGTTGTTTAAATTTAGCTACAAAACAATAGCCAGCTTCGGGTATATAACCAGTTTTTCCGCCTAAAAACTCTAATTCACTAGTAAAATCTTCGTTTAACAAAATGTCAGTGGAATCAACTTCCCTTTTTTGTCCTTGTAAAGTGGTAAAAATTATTTTATCCATTTTAAGCGTTTCACTTATCTCTACCTTACTTAAAGCTGACTTAGCTAATAGAGTAACTTCTCGGGCATTAGATAAATTTTCTACAGACAACCCAACCGGATCTTTAAAGCTGGTATTAGTTAGTCCTAAATCTTTAGCTTTATCATTCATGAGCTTCACGAATTCTTCTTCACTTAAATTTAAAGAGCTAACTAAGGCAGCTGTAGCTGTATTAGCTGATCCAACTAAACTTAAAGAAAATAAATCTTTTATCTTAACTTTATCGCCTAAATAAAGATAAATTCTTCCCCCTTCTCGCCGATCACTTCTTTCAATTTCATAAATTTTTTCCCAGTTAGGCTTGAGGTCTAAAACAACTAGAGCTGTCATTAATTTCGTTATACTAGCTATAGGCTGAATTTCAAAACTATTTTTCTCATTTAAAAATAAATTATTATTAGTTTCTATACTAGCATATCTGAGACTTTTCGTTTCGGGCTCATTTACCCTATATAGATAGTTGGCTGTGAGGGGACTAGATGATAAACTAACAATATTTTTATTATTTAAAAAAAATTTATTATTTAAAATTGGCTTTAAACTAAAAAAAGAACCAAAAATTATAGATAAATTAAGTAAAGCAATAACTAAAATTTTGGAAATAAATACTAAAACCATAAAATAAACAGTTAAACTTCCTCTAATTTATTCTCATTTTCTTTTACTGATAAAGAACCGTCTAAATAATCCGAGATAGTCTGATCTTTATTTAACTGGTCATAATTAGGTAATTGTTTTAAATCTTCTACGCCTAAATATCTCAAAAAATCTAAAGTAACATTATATATTTTTTGTTCAGAGTGGCTTTTTTGCTCTTCAATTAGACCCCTTATAAGTAGATTTCTTAAAATTAAACTACAATTCACTCCTCTAATTCTCTCTAAGTCTGTCTTAGAGATAGGACCCCTGTAGGCAATGATAGTTAGAGTCTCAAGACTTGGTTGACTAAGTTCACTACTAATTTCTTGTTGTAAAAAATCGCGAACTAGATCTGAATTCACTGACGAGGTAGTTAATTGATATTTATTATTATTAGAAATAAGTTGTAGTCCTGACTCTGACTCGTGATAATCAGATTGTAAATCTAACAAAACTTTTTCAAGCTCTTTTTTGTCAGTCTTTAAAAACTTAGATAAATCAGATACAGTCAAAGGCTTAGAAGAAATAAATAATAAAGATTCGATTTGTGCTTTTAAACTCATAATTTTTAATTTTTAAATATAGAAATATCACCAAATAGAGTGCTTTGTCTAAAAACTAGTTGTCTTTGTTTGGCTAACTCTAATATAGCTAAAAAGTTAATAATTATCTCTGTTTTATCAGAACTACTTGAGATAAGTTTATTAAAATTATATTGCTGTTTTTTATTTAATAAATTTTTTATATAATCAATTCTCTCCTCAATAGTAATAACTCTCTTAATTTTTTCTTCTTTCAACTTATCTATTTTAGGTCTAATACTATTTAAAAAATTAACAAAAATATCTTTTAAGGTACTTTTATCTAAATTAGTAGGAGCTAAGAAATTAATCTTAGATAAAAACTGTCTTTTAATTTGTTTCTGGCTAATATTTTTTACATACAAAAAACTTTTACCCGATGTCATCTCTTTAATATTCTCAGTTGCTTTCACAAACTCTTTATACATTCTCAACTGTAACTTAAGGTCATCTATTTCAGTTTCTTCTTCTTCGTTATATAAATATGGTAAAAGAGCCTTGGACTTAATGTAGAGTAATTTAGCAGCTATATACAAAAAATCAGCCATCTCCTCTGTCTTTATCTGCTTATTATTTTCTATATAATAAATATATTTATCACAAATAGAGGCTAAGCCAATTTCTGTAATATCTAATTCCTCTTTTTCTATAAGCTTAAGAAGTAAAGCTAAAGGACCTTGAAATTTTTCTAATTTAATTTCCATGATGCTAATTAAATTTTAATACATTGATTATTATTATATTAACCATTATTCATCCATTATACAACGTAAACTCCTGGCTGTATAAGAGTTATTAAAAATTCTAGATATATATCTATTTCTATTTATATCATTATTTCTAAAATTTCTAAAATTACGAACAGAGTATGATGTGAATAAAGTAGTAGTTTCATTGAGTCTTCTAAAGCTACCGTATATATGTTCACCACCTAGTAACAAATTAAATTTTAACAAATTATCCCCACCAGCGCTCTCATCTCTTAGAGAAATACCAGCTCCTTTAAGTAAAAATGAATTATTATTATTTAAATCACCACATCTTATATTATAATTTCCAAAGGTTAAATCACAAAGACTTTGTTCGTTAGGGCTATTAATATAATCAACAGTATAATTTTCTAAAATATTAAATTCCAAATCTGTTGGAACGTGCCAACCCTCTGGACAGGCTCCTCTGATGCCCTCAACGGTAGAGCCTTGCATAGCTTCTCTCCATAAATATAAACCACCATAGAGACGACAATTAGCTGGTTGATTGTTATAGCAGAACTTTTGAATAATACCATCATTGTTTACAGGGTCATTTGCTATACCAGCATTTAAATTGTCTTGCATCCAGCATTGATCACCTATTAACACTCCTCTATAGTATCCCGCGCCATTTCTTGTATTTAATAGCTCATTCCATGGACCACCGTCATAAGTAAACTTTTCCGGACAACACATATCAGATAAATAATTTGTACAAAATTCTGAACATGGCATTTTTCCACTTTCTCCATTATCTGCAATACAGTTACCATAACTATTTACATCACAAAATTCATTACCATTTACAATACCATCACCACAAGACTCAGTTGTTATGCATTCTCCCCAACCCAAACAATCAATATTACAAGTCTGTATCCCTTCATAGTTACCAATTGTTGTCTGACAAGTTTGCGTCTCTCCAGCGTCACAAACCTCTAGGCCATTTCTATCGCCATCGCCACACCATTGAGTTGCCTCACAATTTTCATAACCTAGACAACTATTTTTACAGGTTTTTTCCATTATATAGCCATTATTTAAAGGACAACTAACCGTATCTCCATCACAGATTTCATTACCATTTTTAATTCCATCACCACACTCTAAATCACTTAAACAAGTTCCCCAATCGGAACAATCAACTTCACAAACCTTAGCCCCTAAATAATTACCAATGGTTGTGTAGCAAGCTTGATCAGGATTAGCAGTATCACAAACTTCTATAGGTGTTGTTATTATACCATCACCACATTCAAGATCAGTTTCACAATTTCCCCAAGCTTGGCAATTAAGTAAACAGGATTGTTCTCCTCCTGGATATCCGCTAGTGGCATCACAAGGCTGTGTTGAATTAGGACCATTTTTATCACAAACTTCGTAACCATTTTTAATACTATCTCCACAATACTCTGTAGTTTGACAAGTTTGCCAAGCTAAACAATTAGCTGAACATAATTGATTTCCACTATAGCCATTTATTTCACATATTTGATTATCATTTATTTCACAA
>CAYMGT010000053.1:0-4021 GCA_964390115.1 uncultured Gammaproteobacteria bacterium | reverse complement strand
AAAAGCTCTGTTTTTATATTATTTAACTCTTTGCTACTTAAGCCTTTTTTGATACAATAAAGAAGTAACAATATTTTTATGAAAAGTAAAAAGAAAAAGATACTTGTAGCTGTTAGCGGCTATTTCAATCCACTGCACGTAGGTCATTTAGAAATGATAGAGAAGGCTAGGTCTTTAGGTGATTTTTTAGTAGTTATTGTAAATAATGATTATCAAGTTAAATTAAAAGGTAGTTTTCCTTTCATGTCAGTTAAGGATAGGATTAGAATTGTTGGTGCTTTAAAATCAGTAGATAAGGTATTTTTATCAATTGATAAAGATAAAACTGTAATAGAATCACTTAAAAAAATTAAACCAGATATTTTTGCTAATGGTGGAGATAGGAAAAATATTAATGATGTACCTGAGGCAGAAATTTGTCAACAATTGGGGATTGAGATGGTAGATGGTTTGGGTAAAAAAAATAGAGCAAGCTCTAAGTTAATAGCTAATTATCAAAAAAATAAGAAATTATGAAAAAAAACCTTCTTTATTTATTAGCCTTTATATTATTAGCTTTTCTAGTTACTTTTATTTTTTATACTATAAATATTTCTTTAGATAATAATTTAAAACAAGAAAAACAGGTTGTTATAGAGCTTGGCAGTAGTTTAAAGCAGATAGCTGAAAAATTAAAGGAAGAATCTGTAATTGATTCTAAAAATTTATTTCTCTTTTATGTTAAAAAAGAGAATAAACAATCTAAACTGCAAGCTGGTAGTTATATTTTTACTTCTAATTTAAATATTAAAGAAGTGGTTGAAATTTTAGTAGAGGGAAAAGTAAATAAACAGGAGATAAGGGTGCAGATTTTAGAAGGTTGGACTAATAGAGATATTAGTAATTATCTTGTAAATGGGCTTAAAATATTTTCTGAAAAAGAATGGCAAGATGGACTCAATTCTTTTGATGCTTCAGAGTTTAGTTTTTTACCTCCAGAAACTAAACAACAAAATTTTGAGGGTTATTTATTTCCAGATACTTATCAAATAAGTTTATTACCAGAGCCTCAGCCGGAAGAGTTAATTAGGAAAATGTTGGTAAATTTTGATAAAAAGTTAAGTTCTAAAATGAGGGCTGATATTGTTTCTCAAAATAAAGAGTTAGAGGAAATTATAAGGATGGCTTCGTTGGTTGAAAAAGAAGCAGTTATATCTAGTGAATATATTAATGATGCAAAAATAATTGCTGGAATTTTTTGGCAGAGAATAGATAATGGCCAAGCTTTACAGTCCTGTGCTTCTTTAGCTTATATTTTAGGAGAGTATAAGCCAGTTTATAGTACAGAAGATACTAAAATAGATTCACCATATAACACCTATCTCTATAAAGGTTTGCCACCTAGCCCTGTATCTAATCCGGGAATTTTAGCCATTGAAGCTTCTATATACCCGACTGAGAGTGATTATAATTATTTTTTAAGTCCTTTAGGTAGTGATGAAACTATATTTTCTAAGACTTATCAGGAGCACTTACAAAATAAATATAAATATATAGATTAATTTTATGTTTGAAGATAAAGAAATAGATAATAAAAATATTCCCATTGCGGATACGACAGATAAGTTCAATACAGCAGATATTGAGCGAGAAACTAGCGGGCGTCTTTTTGGTATTATTCCTTGGAATAGAAGTATTAAAATTATTTTTTTACTAATTACTATAATAATTCTGGCTGTAGGTATTTTCTGGGCTATACAGAATTTAAATTTCTCTTGGTTAAACAAGAAACCTAGCCCCAAGGCTCCCGTAGAAGTACCTATAGAAGGTGATTTGCCAGGTGATTATGGACTACCTGTAAATCCTGACTTACCCAACGCTAAGGACACGGGTGATGGTAATGGAATTTATGATGTTGAATATATTTCTTTTGCAGATTTTTATAAAGAACCCCAAACAGATTATAATTTTACAGTAAGCGACTATAGTTTGCCACTAAATACTAAAGTTGATGTAGTAAATTATTATACTATATCTAGAAAGATTAATTTAGATCCTATTTTAGATAACTTAGATAATGATGGTTATGGTTTTTTACCTAACTTAGCCGGATCTAGTAATAATGATTTTTATTCTGTTTATCGTTGGCTACAACAAAAAGAAATACCAGTTGCCATAACAACTGATTTTGTTCTTTATTATTATCAATATAATTTAAAAAAGTTATTTAAAGATGTGGAGGCTTCTGTTTTTTATGATAATTTGTGGGAAATAAATAAAGCTTTGTATGAAAAGGCTAAATTAAGATATGAGTCACATCTACGAGATAGTGGCACTATCAATGATCCGGTTTTGGAAGGTAAAAGGCTAGCGATGGCTTACCTGGCTGTTTCTCTAGAAATATTGAAGCCAGCTTCTACACAAATAAATTCTGATCCCACTAATAATACTAGTGCTAAATTTAGTTCACAGGAAGCTTTCGCTTTTAATTTTAATATCCCAAATTACTTAAAGGATGATGTGGTCAGGGAAGTGAAGTTTATAAGAGAACATAAGGATAAAACTAAATCTCCAGTTTTACTCTATGAAATAAATTATAGAGATTTTGTTGTTCCCTCTGAGTATCAATCTAATGCCCGTTTAAATAATTTTTATTTAACTGCTAAGTGGCTAAATTCAGTATTTCCTCTATATTCTACAAGTAATAATTGTGAAAAATGTCTTTTAGATAAAGATGATTGGCGCGTCAATATGATAGCTTCTCAATATTTAGCTCAAGACTTTTCTCTTGATTCCAAGGTAAAGAGTAAGTGGGCTAGAATATATAAGATAATTTCCTTTTTTAAAGGTTTGCGTAGTGACTTAACCTATATCCATTATAGAGATGCGGCTAAAGAAGTTTTTGGAGAAGACTATAATATTGACGAGACCTTTCAACTAACAAATTCGGAAATTGACTATAAGTTAACACTTCTTCAAGATAAGATTAGTCAAAATCAGTTCTTACCTGTCCAGGGAGGCTATAGTTTATCAGATCCGGATAATTATTCAAAGACGGGTTTAAAGATTTTAGCTGATTATTTTTGGCCAAATAATTACTTATTCTCAGAATTAATACATCCTAAAACAGGAAATTACGAGTTAGATAAAGGTAATCCATTTACTTCTTGTGTTAATAATAAAAATCTTATTCGTTGTCAGGGTTTTGGATTAGATATTATAAACTTGGTCCATTCGGTAGATAGAGATAATGAATATTGGGATGAAAACACGAGTTATGCTAATTATGAACCTTTATCTTTGTCACTAAAAAGGCAAATAGATAGAGACAATCCCTGGCAAGAGAATAACTTTTGGTCAAACCTGAATATATTTAAGTATAGTTTTAACTCTAATAATGGTTTAGTGCCTGTTTTTTCTCAAAAAAAGACTTGGGAAATAAAGGAGAATAATACTGCCTTAGGATCTTGGGTTAATTTTCAATTACCTAAGGACAGTTTAAGTCTGTATAGTAATTATGTTAGTAAAAATAAGGCAGGTTTAAGTGATATAGCTAGCGCTGATATGTATAACTACATTGAACCGAATTTGTCTTTATATGATAGTTTACTGTCTAATATTGACATGATCTCTGAGATGTTTATAGCCTTAAAAATTAATCAAGAAGTAAATAGTACTGTTTTTACTTTAGCTAATTTAGAAGATGACTTAAAAATGTTAAAATATTTAGCTCAGAAACAACTTGAGGGCAATGTTTTAAATACTGATGAAGCGGATTTTCTTTTTGAATTTTCCAGACGTAATATTATTAAAAAAGATGTCAACAACTCTATATCTATTACAGGTTACAAAAATTCGTGGACCGCTAAGTTAGCAGGAGTTAAGTTGCTAGCTCTTATCAGAGAGTATCAGGGTGAGCCTATATTAACCTTAGGGCCTGTGTTTGACTATAAGGAGAATTAGAGATAGTAGGTAGAATATATATATGTTTATACAATAGAAAAAACCCCGCCAATTGGTTTGGTGGGGTTTTGATTTTTTT
>CAYMGT010000052.1:0-4103 GCA_964390115.1 uncultured Gammaproteobacteria bacterium | reverse complement strand
TGCGGAGAGGGAGGGATTCGAACCCTCGGTACCCTTTCGGGTACAACACCTTAGCAGGGTGCCCCGTTCGACCGCTCCGGCACCTCTCCAAAATATAAATAAGAATTATTCTCTCAAATATTTATATATTTTCTCTAGTATGCTACAATTAGAATATATAAAAAATAAACGTAATTGTCAATTTTAAAATATTAAACTAACAAGTATGACTAATTATAATCCAGATAAAATTTCCTGGCAAATTCCTGAACATGATTATTATAAAAGAAGTTGGAAGTGGTATTTAATAGCCTCTATAATCGCTATTGCTTTAATAGTATACGCTATTTTTACAGCCAACTATACTTTCATAATCATAATAGTTATAGCCTCTGCTTTAATATTTTTTACTTATGATAGAGAGCCTAATATGATTAATTTTTCCTTAGAGGAGGAAGGTATTATATTTGATACTAGATTTTATGATTATGATGAAATAAAAAATTTCTCTGTTATATACAAGCCCAAAGAAAATGTAAAAAAATTATACTTTCTTTTGAATAATAGTCTAAAGCCTCGCCTATCAATTTTCCTAGAAGATCAAGATCCGGTGGCTATAAGAAATTTTCTTTTAGAATACTTAGATGAAGATTTGGAAAGATTAAATGAACCCATCTCAGAAACTATTTCTAAAAAATTAAGACTATAAATAACTCTAACTAATCTTTACATTATTTATATTTCCCTGTATCTTAACCTTATCAAGTCCTCATAGTTCAACGGATAGAACGTGAGATTGCGGATCTTAAGGTCCAGGTTCGATTCCTGGTGAGGGCACAAATTATAATGAATAAAAACATTAACTTAAAACATAAAAATAATTTCATTATTGTCACTATACTAATTTTGGGTATATTATTTTTAATTTTATACAATATTTATCCTCAAAAAATTACCACTAAAATAACAACCGAAGGATATAGAGTTGACCTAAATATAGATAGCGCAAACAACCACCCAATTAACATATATCGAAACAATAAATTAATAAAAACTATTGCTAAATCTGGCAATTATTTATTAGAATATCTTCCACCAGGTAAATATCAATACCACATAAAAACAAATAATAAAAATTTGTTGGGTATAACAAAAAAATTATCCAACATAAAATCATTTGAAATATTCAAAATTACTGATAAAGATTTAAACAAATATTTTAATTTACCTGAATTTAGTTTCTCTACTCAAAACTATAATGTTTATATAAGTACTGAAAATATAAACAAAGATGATACTATTAAAGTTTATAGAGACAAAGACTTAAAATTAGAATTTTCAGAATATAATTTACCTTTAAAAGCTCCTAGTATGCTAATAGAGCAAATTGAGCCTGGAAATTACATCTATGAAGTTGAGTATAACAATTTAAAATTTAAAAATTTATCTGGACTCTTAAAGCAAAAATACAGTATTCAAGTTGAATCTATTAAACCTAAAATAGAATCTCTTTATATATCACCACTGAGCAAAGGTTACTCTCTTAACTCTACTGCTATTATAAAAGATACTAACAAGTGTGAAGCTAAGCTATTTTTATATCCACCTGAAAATTTCAACCAAAATAACAAAACTCTATTAAAAGAATATAGTTTTAATGTGGTTGAAAAATTAGACAAAAATTATTTTTCAAAACATTCTAAAAACTGGAAATGGGAAGAAATTTTATTTCCCACAAAAACAGATATAGATACTTCTCATTATCAATTAGAACTACAATTCAAGTGCTTTGATTATTACAACTCTACAACAACGGAACAAATATATACAGTACAAACCGGCAAAGAATTACAACCTAACTCTAGCAATATTTATTATGCTATAGATCAAAATGATCAAATAAACGCCCATATAACTAATGCAACTTGGCTGAATTTAAACTGTCAACTTAATATAGCTGATCAAGAAAACAATATAATTGATAAACAAGAATTTCTGCTTGAAGGTAGACATGAACACCTCATTAATATAAATGAATATAATAGAAATTTATTATACCTGACTCTTTTCTGTAACTCAGAAGACAAGCAAACAATAACTAAAATAAGTGAATACAAGAATCAATAAATTTAACTTTTTCAACTAAACTCCTTTGCTAAAGGAGCTTTTTTTTATTACAATATAATCATGATTAAATTAGAAGATAAAATAAATAAAATAAACGGTATTGGTCCTGCCTTAGAAAAGAAGCTTAAGAAATTAAAGATAGAAACAGCTTCCGATCTTTTACTTTACTTCCCTTGGTATTATGAAGATATAGGCAAAACTCAAGCTATTTCCAAACTACAAATAGGAGATAAAGTTTCAATACTTGGTCGCATTGATATTATCTCTTCCCGTCGTAGCTTTAAACGGGGACTCTATATAACCGAAGCTCTAATCTCTGATAGTAGTGGGACTATAAAGGCAATTTGGTTTAATAGAAGATTTCTTAAAAATACCCTCTTAGTAGGAGATAAAGTTTCACTAGCAGGAAAAATTGAAGAAAAAAATGGACAACTAGTTATAAGCTCACCTGTTTATGAAAAAATTATTGAAAATAAACAACAACTACACACTAGTGGCATTGTCCCCTATTATCATTTAACATCCGGCATAACTCACAAACAATTGCGCTTAAGTGTTAAAAAAATTATTCATTTAGCTAAGAGTTTATCCGACTGGTTACCCGCTGAGACAAAAAGGAATTTACATATTTTAGAAAAATACCAAGCCATAGAAAAAATTCATTTTCCTCGTGACTTTGAAGATTTAAAGGAAGCCAAAAAAAGATTAGCTTTTGAAGAATTATTTTTAAATCAATTAAAATCTCAAATTGTTTCAGAGAAAATTTCCCTACTAAGCTCACCTGCTATAGTCTTTAATGAAGAAGAAACAAAAAGATTCGTAAAAGGACTTCCCTTTACTTTAACAAAAGAACAAAAACAAGCTGCCTGGGAGATAATTAACGACATATCTAAGACTAAGCCCATGCTTAGGCTACTACAAGGCGATGTGGGCTCTGGTAAAACGGTTGTGGCCGCTATCTCTCTTTTCAACTTAGCCATTGGCAACAGAAAGAAGAATAAAAACATAAAACAACAGGCAGTGCTTATGGCTCCTACTGAAATATTAGCTAAACAACACTTCAATACTTTAGTAGAAATGTTTAAAGATTGGCCAATTTCTATACAGCTTCATACTCGTTCCTACAAGGAAAAAAATTATAGTACTAATTCTAAAAATAAATCAGACATAATTATTGGCACCCAAGCTTTATTACAAAAAAAATCTCCAATAGAAAATCCCGCCCTACTTATTATAGACGAACAACATAGATTTGGGGTTAATCAACGTTATGAAATTATTAAAAATTATCAAGATAAAACTCCACATTTTCTCTCTATGACCGCTACTCCAATACCCAGAACTTTAGCCCTATCTATTTATGGTCATATAAGTTTATCTACCATAAAAACTTTACCACCTGGACGACCAAAAATTATTACTAAAATAGTAGAAGAAAAAGATAAAGATAAAATGTATAAATTTATCCAAGAAAAAATAGAAAAAGGAGACCAAGTCTTTGTTATTTGCCCCCTTATTAGTCCGACTGATAAATTAGGTTCTCGTTCAGTAGAGGAAGAAATAAAGAGTCTAAAAAAAATATTTCCCAACTTCATAATTGACAAACTTCACGGTAAATTAAAAAGCTCTGAAAAAGATAAGGCGATGAGACTGTTTTTAGAAAATAAAACTAATATACTAGTTAGCACTTCAGTGGTTGAAGTCGGAGTTGATGTGCAAAATGCTACATTAATGATTATAGAGGGTCCGGAAAGATTTGGCCTAGCTCAACTGCACCAATTTAGAGGTAGAGTGGGTAGAGGCAAAAAACAGTCATATTGTTTTTTAAATTTAAACTCTCAAGTAAAAAATCAATCCTTACTAAGACTTGAAGCCTTAAAAAAACATTTAAAGGGCTCTGAACTAGCTAAAGAAGACCTTAAACTCAGAGGTGCAGGTGAAATATATGGAACAGAACAGAGTGGGTTTCCTGAACTTAAATTTGCTTCTCTGTTTGA
>CAYMGT010000051.1:0-4398 GCA_964390115.1 uncultured Gammaproteobacteria bacterium | reverse complement strand
TTAAAATAACTGTCAGAGTTTTTCTCTGTCTTGAACTTGAGTTTTTAGAAAAATTGTCTAAGAGGTTTCTAGACATTTAAATTATTATAATAATATAAATATTATAGCATATAGCTCTTTAACTGAGCAAATAGTTTAGACCACTCTTCTAAGCTAAGCTCCTGGGCTCTAGCAGAATCTTTTATTGCCAACGACTTAAGCTCTGTAGAGATTATTTCTGTTTGAAGTTTCAATGCCCCAGCTAAATTATTTTTTAATTTTTTTCGCTTAGCACTAAAACCAAATTTAAGTAAACGAAAAAAAAGTTTTTCATCTTCTTTCTTTATAGGCAACTCTTTTTTATCTTTAAGTTCAATTTGTAAAATAGCGCTATCTACCTTAGGTTGAGGCCAAAAATTTTCTTTACCTACAAAAGCTATGAGTCTGGGTAAAGCGTAAAGTTGAACTGATAAAGAAAGCAGACTATGATTTCCTGGTCCAGCTAAAATTCTATTTACCACCTCTTTTTGTAACATTAAAGTCAAAGCTATGGGAGGATTATCTGAAGATAAAAATTTTCTTAAAAAAACTGAAGTTATGTTATAGGGTAAGTTAGCCACCACCTTATAACTCCCACCTAAACTAGCCTCTCTAAAATCTAAAATATTAGCTGAGACAATCTCTATATTAGAATTGGGTAGAGCATCAATAGCAATTTTTAAAATCTTAACAATAGACTGATCTAATTCAACGGCTATGAGCTTTTTTACTTTTTCAGATAATTTAGCACTTAAAAAGCCTAAACCAGGTCCTACTTCTAAAACTAGATCGTCTTTATTTAAATTAGAGGCTTCAATAATAGTAGAATAAACTTTATCAGAAATTAAAAAATTTTGACCATATTTTTTCTGTGGCTCTATATTATATATTGAACATAAATGCTTAGTTGCCTTAAGTAAGTTCATAAAAAAATAAATTAAAAATAGTTTTAATAATAGACTCTGCTGATATATTTTTTAAACATATTTCTTAAAAAAATTTTTATATTATCTAATTACACAAAGCTATTGGCAGACCCTTAAATATTGAAATGTTTTTTAAAATAATCTTTAATTTTTATTATTACCTCCTCATTAACCCTCCCTATCACTTTTTCAAATCTCACATAATCAAATGATGTTATACAATACACCTTAGCTATTGAATCAGATATTAAATTATTTTCCTTACAAGCTTCTACTAAAATATCATCGCCCATGCGATTATCCTTTTGTGAAGTAAGTGGAATTATAGTAACTAAATTCGTCTTTTTTAATTGTTCATTTGACTGCACGACAATGGCTGGTCTTTTCCTTTGATATTCGTGTCCAACACTAGGATCAAATTTAACCCAAACAACATCGCCGAAGCTAATCTCACCTTTTGTCATCATAGATTTTCGTAATAATCATATTCTATTTTAGAAATAGGGCCTAATTGTTTTAATATATCTTTAGCTCCTGTCATTTTAAAATATCTTAAATCTTCATTGCTTCTTTTAGCGTAAGGTATTTGACGTTTAGAAACAAGGTTATATGGGATAATTTCCTTATCGTTAGTTAATTGCCAAGGAGCATCACCATGAGAATATTCTTCTATCTGAGAGGCTGACATATTAGAAAGAGACCCAATGACATCATCAATAATTTTTGTTTCCTTAGAGTATAGAGAGTCTATGTTATAAGTAACTAAATTTATATAACGTTTAATTTTTAAACCAAAATAATTCTGAATGATAATTTTTAGTTCTTGCTTAGACTTCATTTCTTCTATAACCAGTGAATATTGCTGAGCTACTGGCACTGGACCATATTGTAAATGCACGTAATCTAATCCAGAAATTGATTTATTATTAATTTCAAAATTATCAAAATCAATAAAATATAATAATTTATACAATACCGTTTCTCCGACATTTGGTTTTCCTGCACATTTTTCTAAAATATACAAAATAATATTTTTTAATTTTATGGGGTCAAAATTATTAATATTTTTTTGATTCTTAATTGGTTCTATATCCGGTAACTCATCTTCAATTAAAAAATAATCTGTTTTTAATTTAAAGACTTTGGCTATTTTTGCCAACTCTAAAAAATCAACATTTCTGTTACCTTGTTCAATTTGAGATATAGTCACTCTAGATAAGTCAACTTTTTGAGCTAAATCTTCTTGGCTCATCCGTTCAAATTCTCTTAAAGCTTTAATTTTATTAGCTAAAGATTGTTTATTAATCATATAATTAATTATATACTAACTATTTATAACATACTATATGAAATAAAATCTGTCAATATTGATATTTTTGATAGAATAGTTGACATAGTTATTAATATTTACTATATAAATTACAAAGGAAGACTTAAAGCCGATAGCTAAAAACGTAAAAATTTGGTAACTATTTTTCAATAGCTTTTTTTATCTCTTTTGCAATATTTTCAATTACCGTAACTGTCACAGAATTCCCAGCTTGTTTATATAATGCGGAATCAGCTAAATTTTTAGGCAGTTTATAGTTTTTAGGAAAGCCCTGCATTCTAAAACATTCAGTAGGAGTTAATTTTCTTATTCCTCTCTTGTCCTTAATTATTGGGACATTATGACCACCCGTTCCCATATTAGCAGTTAAGGTTGGGCATACTCCTTTTTTATTCTCTCTAACATACTTTCTTCTCCACTGGTAAACCTTATTTTGATCTTTAATATCACTTTTAATTTTTTCAAACAAAGGCTTGCCGTTATAATAATATTTTTCATTAACTTTTTCTTCTAATATGTCTTTAATTTTTATATTTAATTTTATTTGTTCTGGGAATTCAAAGTTTTCTATAAAGTTTTTATTTTTAAAACCAACAATATATATTCTCTCTCTATTTTGAGGAATATTTCCATATTCCATGCTATTTAAAACCTTAAATTTTATATGATAACCAAGATTAATTAAAGTTTCTTGTATAATTTTAAAAGTTTTTCCACCATCATGGCCTTTTAAATTCTTTACATTTTCCAATAAAAATCCAGCTGGTTTTTTTGCTTTTATTATTCTAACAATATCAAAAAATAAATTACCTCTATCTTTATCTTCAAATCCTTTTCTATATCCAGCTATTGAGAAAGACTGACAAGGAAATCCTGCTAGTAAAAAATCAAAATCAGGTAAATCTTCTATTTCTATTTTTGTAATGTCTTCAACTATTAGCTTTGAGGTATTGAAGTTCAAATCATAAGTATATTTACAATTTTTATCAAAGTCATTAGCAAAAACAGTATTAAAACCAGCTTTTTCAAATCCTAGTCTAATTCCACCAACACCAGCAAATAAATCTAAAGTTTTAAACCCGGGTTTATCAGGTTTTAATTTTCTAATTATATTTATAACTACTCCCCTAACTTCAACTTCCTTTCTAAAAAGAGGTAAGATGTTTTGATTAGCGGGTTACAACCTGAACTGACTGCTTTCTCTGTATAATTTTTTTAAAGTCGCTTCATTATCATCTATAATAGCAACAACTGTTTGCCCATTCTCAGCAACAGATTGTTTTTTGATTACAACAATATCTCCATTAAATATACCCTCTTCTATCATGCTGTCTCCTTTAACTTTTAAAGCATAATGTTCAGAATTTAAATCTAAATCTTTTACTGGGACAGTTATTGTTTCCTCTCTAGTTTCAAGCGCTTCAATTGGTTTTCCTGCAGTTATTGTGCCTACTATTTCAATATCAATAGTTCCATTATTAGATAAAGATATAGACCTAGGATAATTTTTCTCTTTTTTTATATAACCTAATTTATCTAGTTTTTTTATATAATAATGAGCAGTTGAAACAGAGGAAAGTTTAAATTTTTTTCTGATTTCTTCCAGTGAAGGTGAATAACCATTTTTTTTATTATAATTTTCAACAAAGGACAGAACTCCTTTTTGATTTTTAGTTATCATATTTTTTACTTATTTATCAATATGACAAAATTATAGCATATTAGAAAGAAAATAGAAAGTATATATTTTTTGCACTTATACTTAACTATCTTGTAGTTGCTTTACTTAATAATTTTTATCGTCAGATATACTTACCAAGTATTTCTCGACAACTTGATTTTTATAAACAATATTTAAAGACTATTTTATTTCTAATCCTAATTTTTTCTTAACCCTACCCTCTTCCTTTGCATCGCCAACTCCAGCTAAAAAATTCATCGTCAAAGCGGCTAAAGCGGCTAATATGAAAGACCACTCTAAATTAAATTTAGAAATTAAAAATATAATTAAAAGACTCATAAGCATTCTACCAAAAGAAACCGCCATTTCTCTAAGAACTGTATATTCATCAACATAATGACCCTGATCAGCTGCCATTTCATAATTTAAAGTATCAAAAGATG
>CAYMGT010000050.1:0-4860 GCA_964390115.1 uncultured Gammaproteobacteria bacterium | reverse complement strand
CTCTTGACAATAATAAATAAATTGTTTATAATAATATATTGAATTAAATATTATAGATAAATAAATATGAATAGACACAATTTCATTCATTTAATCAAAAGTAAATTTTTAAATATTATTTTCATAATAGCAGTTTTTTTAGTAATTGCTGCTCTGTTTACTTTTTTACAACCTTTAAAATATAAAGCGGAAAATAAAATACTAATTGAACAAAATATTAATAAAATAGATCCTTATAACATCGCTAAGATTAATGATTACTATAGTAGTTTAATTAAGGAAGTTGTTCTCTCAGATACTTTTTTTGTTCAAATATTAAATAATAACAGTAAAATAGATAAAAACTATTTTAATGTTGACACTAAAAAACAAACTAAATTATGGCAGGAAACAGTAGCGGTAGAATTTTCCGAAGCTGGTACTTTAAAGTTAAAAGCGTACCATCCTAACCCGGCTCAAGCTAAAGAGATACTTCAAACTATTAATAATTTACTGGTAAATAAAAACAGTAACTTTGAAACTATAGATAAAAGTATAGAAATAAAAAACATAAATCAAATTTTTATTTCCGATTATCCAGTTAAGCCAAATATTATTAAAAATTTTATTTTTGCTTTAATTCTGGGATTTATTACTACCTTATTATATATATATTATTTAACTGAAAATAATTTATCAACCAAAAAAACTGACAATAGAAAAAATTATATCCCTGTTAATATAAATAATAAAATCAAAAGTGATAAACAATCAGATAGAGAAATAGATAGTAACAACATTAAAGACCATAAAGACATTAAAGAAAAAAAAGAATATAATCAAGAAAACTATAATTCTCGTTTAAATAGCAATGAAGATATGGATAATAAAGAAGGAAGCTTAGAAGAAAATGAAAGTATAGACCCTAACAAAATAGAAAATAAAGCTGATATTAACAATTTATTTAAATAGTTTTTTATATAATAACTTTTTATTCATTAACAATTAAATAAAGAAAGGCCGAACAATGAAAACCAGAACATGGATTATGATTGCAGCAATTGTTGTATTATTGGGTTATGTAGTTTACCTATTAATCGATAGGAACGATGACTCTACCCAAGAAGTAGTTAAAACCGAACTCCTAGAAAAGGATGCTAGTTCCGAACTTAAAAATTCGGAAGAACTAATAGAAAAAAATCCTGGGATAATTACCGTTGACCCAAATTCCAGTATTAAGGCGACTCCGATAGCCTCGCTCATGACCATAAAAAATATTGACAAAGTTATGTTCACTGGCGATGCGGGATTTACTTTTTTAGAGACTACCCGGGGCAACATCCCAATCTTTTATTTTAAAGAAGACCTTGTAGAAAAAGCTGGAAGAACCGGGGTTGTACCTCAATTATACAAACCTAAAGACGGACAGGGTACAATGGACTTCAATAAGAGAGGGGAATATTACTACGTTATTGATGATGGTAAAAAAATCGTCCTCGCCCCTGGAAATGAAGCCTTAATTACCGGCAATGCCTACTTAGGCATTAAACCCAATGGTCACGAAGCATGGCTCGCTTACGAGCTAGAAGCTCAGGGGTATGCTGAAGTAAACGGAACAGCTAAGTTATGGTACAACGAAAAAACCAAGGGAACAGATTTTGCAACCCTTATAAAGGGTTACAAGTTTCTATATTAGGAACTTAAAAAAACAAACAGGCTCTCAAAATAGAGAGCCTTTTTTTATATAAATAGAGAAAATTTAAAAAAATTAAAATATATAATTTTATTCTACTGTAACTGATTTAGCAAGATTTCTAGGCTTATCAACATTCAAACCTTTTAAATCAGCTATATAGTAAGCTAAAAGCTGTAGAGGTATAGTAGATATTATTGGAGACAACTCTTCATTACTTTTTGGTATTTTTATAAAATAATTAGAAAGCTTTTTAATTTCAAACGAATCTTTATCCGATATAGTTATAATTCTACCTCCCCTAGCCTTTACTTCTTGCATATTAGAAATTATTTTTTCAGACAAACTATTATCTGTAACTATAAAAACAACAGGCATATCTTTATCAATTAAAGCAATTGGCCCATGTTTTATCTCAGCCGCTGGATAACCTTCAGCATGAATATAAGAAATTTCTTTTAATTTTAAGGCACCCTCTAATGCCACAGGAAAATTGAGTTGTCTGCCCAAATAAAGAAAATTCTTAGAATCTTTAAACTTGAAAGCTATTTTTTTTATTTTTTCTTTAAGACGTAAAGTTTCTTCTACTATTTCAGGTAACAAACATATTTTTTTTAGTAGTTCGGAATCTAAAATAAAACCTTTTTGTTGTCTTAAATATAATGCTAAGAGTAGAAGTGCTAATACTTGAGAACTAAAAGCTTTAGTGCTAGCTACCCCTATCTCTGGTCCAGCGTAAAGATAAATACCACTACTTACTTCTCTGGAAATAGTAGAGCCAATAACATTTACTACGCCTAAAGTATTAGCTCCCTTACTTTTAGATTCTTTTAGAGCAGCTAAAGTGTCAGCGGTTTCACCTGATTGAGAAATGACTATCATTAAATCTTTGTTTGAAATAATTGGTTCTCTATACCTAAACTCTGAAGCATAATCAACCTCTACCACAATTCCCGCTAATTTTTCTATGTAATGTTTAGCTATTAGAGCACTGTGCCAACTAGTACCACAAGCGGTTATGATAATACGAGATAGATTTTTAACATCAACGTCAATACTTAATTTTACTTTACCATCTTTTATTCTACCTCTTATAACATTAGCCAAAGTCTCTGACTGTTCAAATATTTCTTTTAACATAAAATGTTTAAAACCTTTTTTCTCAATTTGCTCTATATTCCATTTAATTTCTTCTATTTCAGGGTCTATCTCTTTCCCTTTTGAGTTTTTAACCACATAACCTTTCTCTGATAAAATCGCCAACTCTCCATCTTTTAAATAGATTACTCGCTTAGTGTGATTTAAAAGAGCTGGAGTATCTGAAGCTATAAAGGTTTCTTTGTCCCCTACTCCCAGAACTAAAGGAGAACTTAAACGAGCACAAATAATTTTCTTCTCCTTGGCACATATAACTGCTAATGCATAGGAACCTCTTACTAACTTCAAAGCTTTAATTAAAGCTTTTTCTAAATCCCCTTGATAAAATTTTTCAATTAAATGAGCTAAAACTTCCGAATCAGTCTCAGAAATAAAAACATGCCCCTCTTTTTCTAAAATTTTTCTTAAACTACTATGATTTTCAATAATTCCGTTATGAACTACTGCTATTTGTTTATCACAGCTTAAATGCGGATGAGCATTAATCTCATTAGGCTCCCCATGGGTAGCCCAGCGAGTATGAGCAATACCCAAATTAGAATCAAATTTTTCAAAAACCAACTGACGTTCTAAAAACTCTACTTTACCTTTTCTTTTTAAAGAAAAAAGCTTATCCTCCTTTTGACAACAAAATCCAGCACTATCATAACCTCTATATTCTAACTTTTTTAATCCGTCAACTAGTATCCTTAATGCTTGTTTTTGTCCTATATAACCAACTATTCCACACATATATTAAAATTAATTATAATTTTTTTACCAAAAAGATAGATTAACTAATAAATAAATTTAAAACTGTTACTACTTACTAATAATAATTTTTCTAAACACATTATAATAACCATTACTAAACCAATTTTATTAGTATTTATAAGAAATTCTTCAAAAATATAAAAGAATAAAAATAAAAAATATTACATTTAAAGTATATAACAAAAAAATAAAAAAAGCATGTTTTTTTAAACATGCTTTGTAAAAATATCTTATTACTAAATTTGGAAATTTTTTAAAACAATTGATTGATAAATATCCAAATAAAATTGTGACTGTTCAATCTGACCAATTTCATTCTCATTATCACCAAAACGAACAAAAATTGTTCCATTAGACTCAATAAAATTATCCAAATCCACGGAAACTTGACTCCAACCCGTCCCTCCAAGAAATTGAGTATAAACTTTAACCCAATTTTCATTATCAGAACTATACTCAAACCAAGGATTGTTTAAATTGTCACCACAATATTTTAATGAGTTGACGTAAAAAATCCCTTTATTAGAATCCTCATCAATAGAATAACGTAAAACGTCATCCCAATCCAAATCCCCTGGTAAAATATTACTAATTTGGTTCAAAGGTAAAAATTCAGCATCTTTCAATGTAGAAAGTAACATGTCACTACTTTCATCATAATGAATACATTGCGATAAATCTGCTTCTTGATAATCTTTACCGTAAGTCCATTGCAATAATTGATTATAGCCCGTGACAGTAAATATTCCATATTCTTCACCTCTAATTTCTTCAAATCTCTCAAAAGGAAGTTTATCAAAACACTGGTTACTAAAAATACCATAAAAATATTCACCCGCAATAGCAGGGCAATAAGATAATCTAGCTCCTATTTCATAAATAAATTGACCAGACGAATCTGGTCCTAAGACTGAACATAAAATAACCTGTTCAGCTTCAAAAAATCCAGATCCAGGCTCTACGACCTCTATGTCCATGAAAGCATAATCTTCGTTACCCAGAGAATCAACTACCATTAACATGATTTGATAATTACCTATATCTTCGTATTTATAAGCAAATTTATCATACCCTGTTATTTGAGCGCCTCCGTTATCCCCCATAAACCAAGTAAAAATTGATGGGTCGTTTCCTTGAGACTGACTGGCATCAAAAACACCATACATATCCTTTTCCAGAATATTCTCACCAGAACCCTTAAATTTCAAAACTGCAGTAGCTAAACTTTCTGGCTTTTGCAAATCTACTAATTTTTCCTTCTGACAAGAAGCAAAGAC
>CAYMGT010000049.1:0-4965 GCA_964390115.1 uncultured Gammaproteobacteria bacterium | reverse complement strand
TCTTAATCTTTTATAGCTTTAGCAACGCTCTTAACTACTTCAGGACTAAAAGGATCAGGTAAAATGTTATCGACGTTGGGACTAATAACTAGTTTAGCTAAGTTTTTAGCAGCTTTAATAAGCATGTTATCATTTATTTGCTTAACTTTATTATCTATAGCCCCCCTAAAAATACCTGGAAAAGCTAAAACATTGTTAACTTGATTAGGAAAGTCACTTCGTCCTGTAGCCACGATAAAAGCACCTGCCGCCTTAGCATCGCCTGGCATTATCTCCGGTAAAGGATTAGCTAAAGCAAAGATGATTGGTTTACTAGTCATAGTTTTAATCATTTCTTTAGTTAAAAGACCTGGAGCACTAACGCCAATAAAGACATCAGCACCTTCTATAACAGTTTCTAAATTACCTACCATTTGCCCTGGGTTACTAATGCTAGCTAAAAAAATTTTACTAGGGCTTAAATTAGCTCGTTTCTTGTAAATTGACCCTTCTCTATCACAAACTATTATATTTTTAAAGCCAGATTTTTTTAAAATATCACAAATAGCACTCCCCGCAGAACCTGCTCCACTAATTACTATTTTTAATAATTCCTTTCTACACTGTCTTGCTTTTATAGCATTAATTAAAGCAGCTAAAACCACTGTAGCAGTTCCATGTTGATCATCATGCATAATAGGAATATCTAATTCTTTTTTTAATCTTTCTTCAATTTTAAAACAACGTGGAGCTGATATATCCTCTAAATTGATAGCTCCAAAAGCAGGCGCAATATTTTTTATAACATTTATAATTTCTAATTCGTCTTGTGTATTTAGACAAATTGGAAAAGCATTTAAGCCAGCAAATTCTTTAAATAAAATACATTTACCTTCCATAACAGGAAGAGCAGCTAAAGGACCAATATTACCTAAACCTAAAACAGCGCTACCATCGCTTATAACCGCTACAGTGTTCCCTTTAAGGGTTAAAGATTTAGCTTCTTCAGGATTTTTAGCTATAACTCGACAAGGCTCAGCTACTCCTGGAGTATAGGCTAGAGCTAAATCTTTTTTTGATTTTAAAGAAAACTTGCTATTTGTAGTTATTTTTCCTTTAAGTTTTCGATGTAGTTTTAATGATTGACTATAAATATCAGACATATTAATTTAATTAATTTTAATATAATTATGTAAAATTTAGTTTATAACATTTTTAAAATAAGTATGTTTTTAAGACGATAATACTAAAAATAGCAAAAAAAGAAATAATTAAATAAATAATCAACTTACGCCACCAAGTAGGACGAAAAACAGACTCTAAAGATTTTTTATTCAAAATTGTGACTAAAATAATATGGACTAACATCGCAAAAGCATTGATTACTGCTCCTAGAATAATAAGAGTTTTTGGTTCATAAAAATTAAATAAGAATAAAGTTATACCAAAAATAATTTGAGACCAAACAAAAATATAATAAATTTTTGACAAAGCTATTTTCTTAGCACTACTACGACGTAATTTAATAATAGCAAAATTTTCTGACATAATTCTACTTGTAGAATCCATAACTCCAAGCTGTGTCTGAAAAAGCATAATGCCTACTACAGTCAAAAAGAGTAAGCCCAACCAAGGAACTGTTAAAAGACCAATTTGACTACCTTCATGTAAAACAAAATTTATGCCCTCCGCGTTGCCACCTACATGATAGACAGTATTATAGGCAAGAAACATTAACATCGTCATGGAAATCAAACCAATCAACCAGAAAACTAATAAATGCTCTAAATTAATTAAACGCCACCACTTTTTAAACCGTGAAATATTTTGTTGGTTTAAAGCAAATTTTTCACCATTTAAAGATATTTCTTGACTTTCCGTCTTAGAAGAAAACAAACCTGTAATTTTTTGGCTATAAGCTCCCATGCCATAACCTTTTTCTTTAATATAAATAGATTGAGTTAAATTTAAATTACCACCAGCTCCACTATAAGCAAAAGCTCCTAAGAATGTAGCAATAGCAATGCCAGGTGCTAAGAACCAAAACCCCTCACCTTTTCCAATTAAACCTTGTCCCAAAACAATCCAAGAATCAGGAGTAGATAAATAGACAGCTAGAATAAAAACAAAAGGAACGCCAATAAAAATGATTATCTTAGTAACTTTTTCCATCATGCCGTAGACAGTGCGACCAAAAGTGAGAATAATTCCTATAATAAGTAGCAAGATAATAGCTAACCATTTAAAACTTTCTAAACCAAATACTTGAGCCAATACTTGAGCTGAGGCAGCCACAATACCTGGCAAACCAAAACCAATAAAGGTTGAAGCAATAAACCAATAAACAGCTTTAGGAAAATAACGAGCAATCCCTACAAACACACTCTCGCCTCTAACTAAAGCATAACGAGCTATCTCCATGTTAATAAAAAACTGAAAAGTGACTCCCAAAAGAGCTCCCCAAGCAACTCCTAAACCATGATTAGACACTAAATAAGGCCACAATATTACCTCACCAGAACCTAATCCTAATGCCAAAATTATAAAACTAGGTCCTAACATTGACCGCAAACGTACAATTGGTGGAAATTTTTTTAAAGCCATATTTATCTAAATTAATATAATAAATCATTATAATTTATTATATCAATTTTAAACTAAGTCACCAACTAACTAACAACTCAAAATCACTTGATAAAAATTCTAATCTGAACAAAATGGTCAGTAACTATCCGTGCGCCACCCCTAACATATCTAGCTTACCCCCTATTAAAAAAATTTATAATGATTCCTATAAGATTTTAATGAAATAATTACATCACTTCCTGATATTATTTTTTATTTTTCTCTATAGGTTCAACCTAAAAAAATTATTCCAAACAAATTTATTGAACTCTATAAGAAAGAAGACAAATGATACTCCAAAAGATAACACCACTATCCACGGCAGGTAGTAATTACTCTTTTTACTGGATGTCCAGGGAATTGAAAATAAAATATAGAAAAAGTTCGAATCCCACTTCCTTTCATAAAAAAAATACCGCTCAACTTACCTAAAGTTAGCAATATTTTTTCTGTAAAATCTTTGCTCGGGGTCGTGAACAAAATTCAAAATAGTCTGGCTAAGATTAAGTGAGAATTAAGGGTATAATTTATAACAATTTCATAATTAATCCAAATCCTACTTAAAAATTAATAAAAAATATTAATCTTTCTTTTCTAATTTATGAATAATTAAGGTATTTTTATCTGCGTGTATATTATATTCTTTAGAATCAACAATTTGTTTCAAGTTACACATCATTGCCTGTTTAGCCTGCTCGTTTTGAGTACTAATTGGGGTTATACGACAATTCCCTCCTTCTTTTAATAGCCCCTTAATATTACTAATAAGATTATCGATTTCTTCTGCTGACTCATTGTAAAAAGGCACCGAATACGAGGCCCAAATCTCATCAGCTAATTCTATATTTTTACTATTAACTTCTTTTATTAAATTTTTACCATCAGCCCTTTCAGAGATTGATCTATAAAAACCTTTTTTATTTCTTTCAATATCCTCTTTTGATATAAACGGGTCAATATTTACAACCTTTTTAGGGTTTATTTGGTTGTCCTGCAGTAAATCATTTGCTGATTTGCCACCACCTAAAAGATATATAACTTTTCCATCTAATTTATTTTTTAAATATTCTCTAGCTTCAGGCAAGTTAGAGTGGACATTAAAAAGACTACCGGAATAGTAAATACCATCTTTTTTATAATGGGATGGAAAAAAAGATCTTCCCTGATTTGTTTCAGAAAAAAAATCAACCCTATCTTCATGTTCGGAATTTTCATTTAAATCCCAATTCATATTTCTTGAATTGGAAGAAATATTTATACTATTCAAACAACTAATATTACTTTCGTTATTTAACAACTCCTTTTTGTTAATAGATTTAGCAGTTTCAATAAAAGCCTTTTTAATAATTTCTTTGTTATCTTCGCTCTCATAAACCTCAGCTGTTTGGTAATTTTTTTTCTTTAACAGCTTAACTATTCTTTTATTTGTTTCTGGATTATTTTTATCGTCTTGATCTTCTTGCTTATCAATTAAAAGTTTGGATAATCTGCCTAAAAAATCAAATTCTGTTTCGTTTTCTCCTATTTTTAACTCAAAAATATTTATTTCTTCCAGGATTTCTGCTGAATTACTAAATTTAATAGCCGCCCTGGTCTCAGCTAATTCTTCATTAACTTTTTTATTGTCTTTGTCCTTTAAATTACTTATTTCCTCCCTCAAAACATTAAAATCATCATTTAATACTTCCCGCGAAGAAGAAGGGGCCCCTGCCTCGTCTAACTCTAATGATTCATTTTTCAAGCTATTATTTTGTTCAAAATTCATATGTATGTTTGTATTTATATAACATTATTATAATTATAACACATTTTATTATTAAAAATAGCCGTTTGATAGGACTCGGATTCGAACTTTTTTAAGCCAATAAAATCAATGTGTTTGCTAAAATAGCAAAAACATATCATTATTTTCGGACTAATTATATATAATAAAAATGGGCATTTCTACTCGTTTCTATTTGGGTGCTCGGTGTTTGGGATACAATTGGAACTTTTTTTGGTAAATAAAAAAGCCATTAAGACCTTGTAAAAAATGTTCTAAACTCTTTGCGAACTTGCTTTTTTTACAACCTTAATGGCTAAAATTAACCTTTAGTCCGATAAGCGATGACAAAAATTAATTTTGTTATTTACTATCCAATTTCTAATCACATTAATTCAGGGCTTTTATACAAGGACTTTTTTTTGTCCCCCTAAATTTTGTCTTTTCGCTCTCCGCTACTAAGACTGCTATAGAACTTGATAGGGCTATATCCTCATGCAGTGGGTTAGCCAATTAACCACCACGGATATCTTTATATTAATTAATTATCCCAAACAAGTCAATATTAAAATTAACTGCAACAAAAAATAGGCTTAAAT
>CAYMGT010000048.1:0-5878 GCA_964390115.1 uncultured Gammaproteobacteria bacterium | reverse complement strand
TCATCATCAAGTTTTTCCATACCCAAAACCTCGTGACCACTAGAAGTATAGGTCATTGAAACAAAAGATAACCATACAAAAAAAGCTAATACTGGACCAGTTATCAACTCTTTGCTAAATTTAGACCACCACTGCTGAGAATAGCTTTGTCCTCCAGGAAAAGCGGATAAAAGAAAGGCTAAAGGAGATAGAACTACGTATATCCAAAGCATAACAATTCTCATAACCAAGGAAACTGTCATTGCAGCTACTACCACTAAAGCTATGATCATATATAGAACACCTAATAAATATGCTCCAACTAAAGCCCAAAAATCTATATCTCCTGCATCATCTCTTAAATTAAAGACTTCTTTTAAGCCAAACATGTGAACCAAACTACCCTCTCCTATATCCTTGAATCCATTAACAAAAGTAAGCATTACAATTTGTGAGAAATCAATAAATAATCCACAAATTGTTTTAGAGAAATTAATTAGTACTGCCATTAAAACAAGTTTAGGTAAATGTCTTTTGTAGTTATAGGCTTCAATTCTTAGTATAGTACCAAAGGCAATTAACAAGAAAATTAAAACAAAAAACATGTTACCGACGTCCCTAACTACTATCCAGCCCCTAACTACCGCCGGGGAGTCTATAAAACCATTATACTCAGCCAAATAAACAAATGTTGTAATAATTAAGGCCACTATTTTTGCTAAACCAAAAATAATCGCTGATAAAATTCCAGCTACTAAATTAGCTGCCCAAGATTCAAAAGAAGCAAAGACTGGACTAGCAAGTAAAAAAATACCAACAATAACTATAGCTGAGATACCTGATAAATATTTATATTTTTTAAAAATTTTTTTCATTATATTATTATTCAAACCAACTAGCTATAGTTCCAAATATAGCATCTCCAGCAAATTTACCCAGATTAGTGGCTATCTCAGCTATCATGGAAAATATAGACAAAATTGCTAAAATTAACAATAAAATTATAATGTTTACTAAAAATAAACCAATTTTTTCTACAAGACCTAGGTTTTTAGTTAAAGATGAGCCACCTCCGCCTGTAGCAGGCATCTGTTTACCCATGGTCCATTCCTCTCCTAACTTACAAAAAGCACTGGGAAGTATTAACTGTAAAAAAACAATAACATCTAAAATTATTACTGTTAAACCAAAAAACCAAATATACGTCCAAGCGAAACGAAGGGCTCCTGCTGAAGCTAATTTTAAAACGTTCAATTTTTTTTTAATACCCTTTTTGGCCAATTTAACTTTAGATTGCTTACTAGTTGATTGCCTATCTTTCTTCAAATTTTGAGAAATTGATAAATTATCCGAAGGAACTCCTTGTTTAGCTTTCTTTAAACTAGCACTTCTTTTTTCGTCATTACCACCTGAAAATGTTCTTGGGTCATAATTTAAAGGTTTGCCAATTTGCTTAGAAATATTTTTCTGTTTCTGGTCGCCTGATGGCATATATAAAAATTAAGCGGCATATATTGACTAAGCCTTATAATTATATTTTACTATATTTTTTGATTTTAAGCAAAGTGTTTTAACTGATAATATTAACAAACAAAAAAACCTATCTTTAATTTTTAGATAGGTATAGACATTATATGTTTTCTTAAAAACATTTGTTTTCCAAAAATATCCGTTGTGCCAACCAGTACTGAAAAAATATTATCATTCATTTTTGTTTCCTCCTTTAATTTTTAATTGTGATTAATAATTTTTCTAAATTTAACTGATTTTGTTTTCCTGTGTCCATGTCTTTAATAGTAAAATAATTACCTTCTATTTCATCTTCACCAATTAAAATAACAAATTTAATACCTAACTTATTAGCATAAGATAATTTATTTTTAAATTTAGATTCTTCAAAATAAATTTCTGTAGCTATTTGTTTTTCTCTTAAAGTCTTCCCTAATTTTAATGCATTAACCATAGCTTTATTATCAAAAGGAATGATTATAACTTTTGCTGGAGTAGACTCTTTAATATTAAGCAGTTGTAAGTCTTTTAACTGAGAAAATAAACGTGTTAACCCAATAGAAATACCAACTCCCGGTAATCTATGCTTTGTGTAACTATCTGCTAAATTATCATAACGACCGCCTGAGCAAATAGAGCCAACTTCACTATAATCTACTAAAATAGTTTCATATACGGTTCCGGTATAATAATCTAAACCACGTGCTATTGAAAGATCAATACCATAATAGTCAATCGGTAAAGAAAAAAATTCAACATACTCAATGACAGACTTCAGCTCTGATAAACCCTGAGTAAAAACATCATTGTTTATTTTAAGTCTTTCGAGCGAATTAATTACATCATGATTACTTCCATTTATACCAATAAAACTTATAATTTTTTCCACAGCATCTTCAGATAAGCCTAAGTTAACTAAAGATTTTTTAACAAATTCTTGACCCATTTTCTCAAATTTATCAATAATCCTCATAACATCTACAGCCTTATTTTCAAGATTAAAGCTTTTTAACAACCCGCTAATTAATTTGCGATTACTAATCCTAATTTTAAACTTAGGCAATTTTAAATTTAAAAAAACATCATAAATAACTGCCAAGATTTCAGCATCATTTATAAGGCTAAGTTTATCTTTACCAATAATATCAATATCACATTGATAAAATTCTCTATACCGACCCTTTTGTGGTCGCTCCCCCCGATATACCTTGCCGATATGATAGCGCTTAAAAGGAAAACTCAAATTATTAAAGTGTTCACTAACATAACGAGCCAGCGGCACTGTTAAGTCAAATCTTAAAGCTAACTCAGTTTCACCTTTAGACAGTCTATAAATTTGTTTTTCAGTCTCTCCACCAGCTTTAGTAAAAAGAATTTCAGACTTTTCAATAATAGGGGTGTCTATCGCAACAAACCCAAAACTCTCATAAGTCTTTTGTATTGTTGATTTCATCTTATTAAATGAAATTTGATCAGCCGGTAATAACTCCATAAAACCAGGTAATACTTTAGTAGAAATGTTATTTTTCATATTTTTTCTCCTTAAATTTAGTTTATAATTTATAAATTCTTAATTATAAAAAATTAATCATAGAATTGAACAAATTTAACTTGATATTAGTATTAATACTATCATTACAGCACAAAAATCACTTTTTACCAACTATTTTTGACCATTGAACCAGATAATTCATAAATATTAAAAAAACCACTGCCATGTGGTTAAATAAAAAGAGTAAAATTAAAAAAATTACTCTCAACTAAGTATATGATGATTTATTAATTGTTTAAGTAAATATTGATACATATATTTAAATTATATAATAACATATTACAACAAATAAAATTTTACGTTAAAACTAGAGACCTTACTATATTATTTCAATAAATTTATGTTTACCTTTTTGTAATACTGAATTAGTTGATACAATATAATCAATATTATTAATTACCTCTCTATTAACCTTAACTCCACCCTGTTTAATAACTCTTCTTGCTTCTGATCTTGAAGAAGTCATCTTATACTCAACTAAAATTGAAACAATATCATATTTCTCTGGTTTAAACTTATGTAAGTCGCTTGGCATCTCCTTATTTGAAATTGTTTTTATAAAATAATCTTTAGCTTCCAACGCTTCTTCATTTGAATGATACTGCCTAACAATAGTGAAGGCTAATTCTAATTTTATATCACGTGGATTTGTACCATTTTTTAAGTTATGTTCATAATCTTTAATTGCTTCAAGATCTACCCGAGTTAGTAAAGTAAAGTATTTAATAATAAATTCATCTTTCAGTGACATAATTTTACCAAACATATCATTTGCTTCATCAAATAAATTTACCGTATTGCCAAAACTTGAACTCATCTTTCTACCATCTAAACCCTCTATTAAAGGATTTGTAATAATATCTTGAGGCTCTTGTTTGTATAATCTTTGCAGGTCTCTACCTGCCAACAAATTAAACCGCTGATCCGTTCCACCTATTTCAACATCTGCCTTTACTTCAACTGAATCATAGCCTTGCATTAAGGGATATAATAATTCCCTAAGTGAAACTCTTTTTCCTCCGTTTAATCGACGACTAATATTCTCTCTAGAAATAAATTCATTTAAAGAAAAAGCGTTTGCTTGAGCACCAATATCCTTATACAATAACTTCCCTAACCACTTGCTATTATGATAAATCTCCGTCTTATCAATATCAATAATCTTTGAAGCTTGTTGAATGTAAGTTTGTAAATTTTGATTAATTATTTCCTCAGTTAACATTGGACGCTCACTCTCTTTATCAGAAGTATCTCCAATTTGACCTGTAAAATCACCGATTATAAAAATTATTTGATGTCCTAAGTCCTGAAAATCTTTTAATTTTAAAAGCGGTATAGAGCGACCAAGGTGAACATTTGGGCTAGTCGGATCTATTCCTAATTTAATTCTTAGCTTAAATCCTCCTTTTAGCTTTTTTTCAAGAGACTGACGATCAATTATTTCTTCAACACCTCGATTTAAGAGTTGATCTATTTTATTTGAGTCATTCATAGTGTATTTTAATATTTACATTGTAAAAATTTAAATTTACATAAATAATTTATCGCAATATTGCCCCTAGCTCCTGTTCAGTTTTATTTCTAATTTTGTCTTGAATTTTATTTATCTCTTCATTGGTTAAAGTTCTTTCCGATGAACGATAAATAATACGAAAAGTATAGCTTTTTTTATTTTGACCAAATTTTTTGTCATTCTCATATTCATCCAGAAGTTTCACTTCCTCAATTAGATCTTCCGCATAATCTCGAACTATTTCAAAATAATTATTAAGGTTTATACTTTTTTCAATAATAAAAGAAATATCCCTGTTTGTAGCTGGAAATTTACTAACCTCCTTAAATTTACTATTTATATCCTTGAATTGGCTGGTAATTCTCGGATCGTTCGACCATAATATTCGGATATCAGGAATATCCATTTTAATCATAGCCAATCTTTCTCCAAAACCAAAAGCCCAACCATTATAAATCTCCGGGTCAAGACCAAAATTTTTCAAAACATCAGGATTGACCAATCCAGCACCATTAACCTCCATCCAGTTTCCGTTAAACATGATGTCCATTTCCAAACTATCAATAGTATAAGGAAATGTATCTTTAATGAACTGATATTCTATATCCTCGCCAAAAATACTTTTGGCCAAATTAACCTGGACTTCTTTCAAGTCATCCTGTGTGATAAGTTTTTTTTCTTTCTTACAAATCAGTAAACCGTCAATCTGATGGAAAGCGGGATAATGATTTCTATCAATCTCATCTTTTCTAAAAACAATACCTGAAGCAAGAGCCATTATTTCTCCATTACTATTTAACCTTTCTAAAACTTCCGAATCTTTGAGATAATAAGACCAAAAAGCGGTTGTTTGAGTACGTAATATATGTGTGTTGTCAAGATAATAAGTATCTGTTTCCCTTCTCACTGGATGATTCCGTGGCGTATTTAATAAATCAAAACACCTTTCTACAGTTACTATCCGCGGAAACTCCACAATATCAAAATTCTTAAATAGTGGCAGATTTATTATCTGATCAAATAAAATTTTTACAGGAGAATTTTCTACTTTAGTAAGATCTGGTAAAGCTAAAAATCTTTTTATGCGCTCCGCTTTAACATCCTGCCTTTTATTAAGTTCTTCAATCAAATGCTGTTCATTTTCATCTTCAATAATAATTTTTCTCATACGATTTACTTATTAATTGTAATTCTTACTTTCTTAATTTAAATATAATACACCGATATTGCAATGCTTACAAAGCGCATTCTTCTTATCTAAAATTCTAGCCTGTATTTTTCTTCTATTGTTATTATCCCACCAATTTTCATTATGCAAAATATTT
>CAYMGT010000047.1:0-5961 GCA_964390115.1 uncultured Gammaproteobacteria bacterium | reverse complement strand
TGTTGTGATAAGATTTATTTATGAATGAGAAACAAACACAAGAGAATAATTTAGCCTTTATTGATGGACAGAATCTATATATGGGTACAAATTCAGATAAGCCAAGTTGGCATGTAGATTTGAAAAAATTTAGAGTTTATTTGAGAGATAAGTATAAAGTTTCAAAGGCTTTTTATTTTTTGGGGTGTGTAATTGATGGGAATGATAAGTTATATGACGAGATACAAGACGCGGGTTTTATCTTAAAATTTAGAGAGCATAATTCGGCTATGCTAGGAGTAAAGAAGGGGAATGTAGATTCTGATATAATTTTTCATATTATGAAATTATTATATAAAAAAGAGGTTTTTGATAAGATAATTTTAGTCTCTGGTGATGGAGATTATAAGATGTTGGTTGATTTTTTGATTGAAGAGGATAAATTTAAGAAAATTCTTTTTCCAAATAAAACTTTTGCTTCTTCTTTATATAAAAAACTAGGGTCAGAATACTTTGATTATCTTAGTAACGAGAATATAAAGAAAAAAATTATATATAAAAAAAAGACTCCTTAGGCACAAGGCCGTTCGGATTCTTTTTATCTTGATATTATTACTATATACCATAATTTCAAAAAAGTCAAATATGTGTATTAGTCCACCTCATACTGGAAACAAAGTTATTTTCTATTAAATAATCTTATGTTAACGCTTATTTAAGTATTTAAAATATAATTGTAATAATTGCTTTTAAAGGGATTAGGTAAACTATTTAATCTAACATTTAAAATGCATGACTAAACAAAAAAATACTTTTCAATTATAAAATAATAGTGGCACCGCTTCTTTTAATAGTATTGGTAATTTTTCATCTTCTAAAATATTATTTAGTTATAGTGAGATTATAAGCTCTAATGTAATAGAATTAACAGCTAGTTTGAATTTAAGCGATGGTTTAAGTCATACTGAGGAGAAAAGAATATATGATATATTGTTTAAATTCCTTGTCTATGAAAAATTGAAAGAATTGGCTTCTGTGCTTGTTAAGTAGCTAAATTATACTTATATATATAATATTGATTTTTTTTGTTTTTATGTTATATTTAAAGTTGAAATAAGCAGGGAAACAAAGTCCTGTTTTATTTGTCATATAACAATAAATGGCTAAAGAAATACTTAGAAAATTTAAAGAAGATAATCTTAGCTCCAGAGCTAAACGACAAGATAAAGAAGCTTTTGTGGCATTATATAATCGCTATGTAGATGATATTTTTCGTTTTGTCTATTTTAAGACCGGTCACAGAGAAGAGGCGCAGGATTTAACTAGTGCTGTCTTTTTAAAGGCCTGGGACTATATTTCTAAAAATAGCTTAGATAAAGAGAAAAGTCTTAAAGCATTGTTTTACAAAATTGCTAGAAATTCAGTAGCTGATTATTATAGGGGATCTAAAAATAGAAATGGTGATTTTTCTTTAGAATACAACTCTTTTGATACTAGAGTTGCCTCTAATATGGATGTCAGCTCAGAGGTAGAAGCTAAGCTTGAATTAGAGAGAATAATGAAACTCTTAGATAATTTAAAAGATGAATACAAGGATATTATAATCCTTAGACATATCAATGAGCTTAGTTGGGAGGAAATATCACTAACTACAGGTAAGAAAAAAAGTAACCTAAGAGTTCTACTTCACAGGGCTTTAAAGTCTTTAGAGGATGAAGATGAGAAAAGTAAAAAATAATAATATGCTTATTTATTTTGATGAATCTTATGACAACGAACATCGTTATCTTATTTTAGGTGCTTTATTTAATCCACATCCCAAATTTTTACACAAAGAATTGTTAATAATGAAAAAAAGGAACAACTTTATTGGAAAAGATGGGAAGGCTTTGGAAATAAAATATAATAATTGTGGAACAAAAAAAAGAGAAAAAATGAATTGCGAAGCTATTGATATTTTTATAAAAAGTACAAGTTATTTTCGAGCAATAGTTATTGATCAGAATATAATGGATTTAGAGAGATTTGGTAAAAGAAGTGAAGATAAAAAGATTAAAATGGCTAGAGCGTATAAAAAATTTGCTGAATTGTTATTATCTCATAACACAGAAAATATCTATAATGGAGTTTTATTAACAGATGAGCTTACTCGGTGTAATGGCGATAGATTTATAGAAATAATGAAACAAGATTTTTGTGTTGTAGGGGGAAAGCATTGTAATAATGATTATAAACCAAATCTTAAAGAAATTACTGACATAAAGTCACATATTGAAGATTATCACGTAAACCAAATAAACGACATTTTAATGGGGTCTATTTTAAATAATTTAAAACCCACTAGAAAAGAATATAAAAATAATGTCAGAAAATATCTTATTAAAAAATTAGAAGTGAAAAATTTATTAAAAGAATCTTGGAATAAGTATTCTAAATCTATAGTAGAAGAAAGTTATCCTAAATATAATATTTGGTATTGGAAACCAAGTAATTAGTAGGTAAAATCAAAAAATCCCTGTTTAAATACAGAGATTTTATGATCGGTCTAAGTGCTGGCAAGAGTGTTAGCGATAGTTAAACAATTTTTTAACATCTCCCCTTACTACTCTGACCTAATTAAAATATACCATAGTCTTTAAAAAATGCAATACCATATATTTAAGTATTGTATTAAATTATTAATAATATAAAAATTTATGTTAAAAATGATCATTGCCTCGGGGCCAGTAATAGTAGAAGATAATAAGGTATTACTGAATAAAGATGTAAAAGATGAGTTTTGGAAATTTTGTGGTGGTCGCATTAATGATGAAGATACTAAGCTATTGGATTCAGCTAAGAGGAAAGTAAAAGAAGAGATGGGCCTAGATATTGAAGTATTGTGTAGCGAGCCATTTTTCTTTTATACGGAGAAAGAAATAGACGGTGTAAAAACTAGTGTTGTCTTAGTTCACTTTCTGGCTAAAAGAATTGGAGAAATAGTTCCAGGAGAAGATACTACTGACTGGAGGTATATAGATATAGGTGATTTAGATAAAGAAAACTTAGCTCCTAACATTATTCCGACTCTTAAACATTTTAAATTTCTTTAAGTAAGTTAGAGGTGTAACAATTTATTGTTCAGAGCGAATACTATAGTGTAAGGCAATTTTTTGTCTGCGTAGAAAATTACTTTTTTAAATAAAATGGGCAAAAAAATTACTCAACAACTTAAGAATTTAAAAAGTATCAAAGCTGACGACTCTTGGAAGAAAGAGGGTGAGCTTTTTTTGTATGCTCAAATCTCTCGTGAGGCTAAGCAAGTTAGTCGCTTTAATTTTTCTATGCTCTGGGCTAGAGATTTCCTTAAGGCTATAAGTCAACCGGCCTTTGCTTTAGGAGCTTTTGTTTTAATTCTTCTTACAGGAGTAATTTTTAGCCATCCTTTCTTAGGTCAGGCTATGCCAAATGACTCACTATATATCGCTAGAATTTTAAGTGAGAAGGCTCAAGTTAATATGACTTTCGATAGTCAGTCCAGAAATAAGTTAACTGCTAAGTTTGCCTCTAATCATGCTAAAGATATTACTACAGTTTTATCTAACCCTGATTTTGACCATGGTGATAATGAAAAAACAGTAGCTAAACTTAATCAAGATTTTAAAGATGAGTTAGCAGTAGTTAAAGATAGTTTAGGGAAAATTAATCAGTCAGATAAACAAAATCAAAAGGATGTAAATTTAGATAATGATAAAAATGATAGTGGAGATAAAAAAGAAGAGACAGGTGATTTAGATAGTTTTGTTTTTGCGGTTGATAGTGAAAAAGATGATAAGGGAGTTGAAGTTAGTGTAAGTAAAGATTCAGTAACTACTGATACAAAAAGTGATGATGTAGATGATAGCGAGATTATAATAGATGAACCAGCACATAGTACAAGCTCAAGTAGCACGGAGATTATAGACTATGTTTTAAATAGTTTAAATGAAGTTGATCAGTTAAATTCTGACTTAAATAATGTTGATACTAACAAAACTTTAGATGAAGTTAAAGACTTATTTGATCAAGCTAAATACAGTGAAGCTTTAGAAAAGCTAAGTGAGTTAGATAAGATGATAAACGATGAGGAGAAAAATGATAGTGAGGAAAATATAGAAGAGGGAAGTAGTAGTCAAGCTACTGTTGAGGATAACTCCAATCAGACTAATTAATTATGCCTATAGAGAGATTAAATTTTGTAAGTAGTAGTAGTTCAGATATTTTAGTAAATGAGCACTTACTTAGATACAGGTTAGTTAAACAGTTCGTTGATAATAAAATAGTATTAGATATCGCTTGCGGTTCTGGATATGGTGCTAATTTACTCGCTAAGGGGGCTAAGAGAGTCATAGGAGTTGATGTTGATAACTTAGTCATCACGGAAGCTAAAGAGCGCTACAAGGCTAATAATTTAGAATTCATAGTTAGTAGCGGATTAGACTTAAGCTTAGAAGATAAATCAATTGACACGGTTGTTTCACTAGAGACTATAGAGCATTTCAGTAGCTCTGATCAAATAAAGTTTTTAAAAGAGTTAAAAAGAGTTTTGAAGCCTGAAGGACTTCTACTAATGTCTACTCCGAACAGTGATGCTTCAAAACATAAAAATCCTTGGCACTTGAAAGAGTTAAATAAAGTAGAGTTTAAAAATCTACTAAGCAGTGAATTTACCGAGATAGAAATATTTCAGCAAGGTACAGCTTTAGCTTCAGTTATAACTAGAGATAATAATACCGAAGAGTTTAAAGCTAGTTTAGATCAGAAGGTTTACCCTAAATACTATATTGCCCTAGCTTCAAATGTTAGTTTAAAAGAAAGTCTAGAGGGAAAACAATTAAAGTTAGCCTCACTAAATACTTTAGCCTGGGGAGAAAGAGAAAAGAATTTAGGCTACAGGGCAGTAGATGCAGTTTACTTTAGATTAAGTCGCTTTAAATTATTTAGAAGAATATTTAAGAGTTTAAAAGCTTAAGGTGAGTTTAATAGTTTATTAACTAATATTAGTTAACTGTTAAATCCACATTAAGTGGAGTAGCAAGGGATATAAAGGGTCGATTTCTAGTGTTTCTAGAAATCTCTTAGCTAATTAATAAATTTATAAAGCTTTATTAATTCTGCTGTTTAAATCAATTTAGCTTTTCTCCACACTTATGTTAGTAAATAACAGATAGTGTGGGAGAAAGAAGGCCATGCGTTTTTCTTCTGCCATTTACTAATGTAAGTGTGTGGGGAAGCGGGATTCCGATTGATTTAAAATAATGCAGATTGACTAAGCTAAACAATTATTTAGATGTTTACTCCTAAGTTATTGGTTTAGACATTTATATAATTAATCCTATTATTTTATGAACAAATTACGCAAACTATTTACTATCGGCGTAATGGCAATTACAGTTTTAGTTATGAGTGGGGCTATTGTTAACCCTACTAATGCTGCTGCACAAGCCGGAGATCTTATCAAGATGGAAGGCAACAGCGCTGTATATTACCTAGGCGATGATGGTAAAAGATACGTTTTTCCTAACCAGGCTACCTACATGTCATGGTATTCTGATTTCAGTGGTGTAGTTACCGTTCCTGCATCTGAACTACAAAGCTACCAAATTGGTGGTAACGTAGTTATGAGAGCAGGTGTTAAGTTAGTGAAAATTACAACAGACCCAACTGTTTATGCAGTTGGACCAGATGGTATGCTTCATTCTATTGTAAGTGAAGCTAATGCTATCGCTTTATGGGGAGCAAACTGGGCAACTAGAGTAGTTGACGTTCCAGATGCTTTCTTTACTAACTACGAAGTTGGTTCTCCTCTTACAGTAGGAATGTATCCTGCTGGACAATTATTAAAGATGGAAGGTTCTAGCGACGTATATTACTTTGATGGTAGTGACTACAGAATGTTTTCTAGTGAAGCAGCTTTCTTAGCTAACGGATTTAGATTCTCAGACGTAGTAACTACTTCAATGA
>CAYMGT010000046.1:0-6099 GCA_964390115.1 uncultured Gammaproteobacteria bacterium | reverse complement strand
AACAACATATTATTTTAAAAAACTAAATAAAAAATAACTTATTTCTAGTTTTCCTTTACTAAAATTACTAAAAAATGTAAAATTAAAATAAATAATTTTAAATATTTAATAAATAATTTTAAAATATGAATCTAGAAAAACCTATAAACTATAAAATAAATAATGAACAAGAAAAATTAGAAAGAAAAAATATAAATGAATTATTTTTTCAAGAATTAATTGAGTCCAAGTTAATAGATAGTTTTAAAGAAGCTTTAAATGTAACGGGTTTTAATGAGGACGAACAGGCTGACCTCTTCAATGAGCTATCAAAACTATCCTCACCTGAAGAAAATAATATTTTAGCTGTACCTTGGGAATTAAAAATGAGGGCACTATCTTGTGCTAGAAAATCTATTGATAATAATAAAATGACCATAAAAGAATTAGCGGAAAATATACAGAAAATAGTAAATATGAATAATTTTACAGTTGCTTACCACGCTACTAAAAACAACATTGAACCCAAGGAAAAATACTCTCCCTCTGTAGGAATTGAAAGATCTTGGGCAACTAAGGGCACTGAAGAAGACCATCGAGACAACAATATACCTATGGCATATTTTAGCAAAAATTATACAGATATTTATAGAGATAAATCTCCTAAATATTTATACCTCGTAGCTCCTACTAAAAAAAGTTCTCGTCACGATGGATCATGGGGCAGAGCAGCTAGTTTAGATATTATCGCTAAAATAAACTTAAGGGAAGCTGATAAAAAAGTTGAAGAAAAAACTAAACAATATTTAGCTAATAAAAAAGAGGAAAATATTAAACTAGCAGCTTAATTTTTCCTCTATATATTTTAATTTTCTTTATTCCATGAACTCCATAAAACAAAAAGAACTGTTTTTATTGACGTAATACGAATAAATTCAAATAAATTTTTATTTTCTCTTAAAAGTGAAAAAAATAATTTTATTAAATTATCCCTATTGGGCATTTCTTCAAATTCTTTTTGTTTAAGAGTCTTAGCTAATAAAACCTCCCCAAAAAGAAGTTGTCTAGAATTAACTAAGCATGGTTCTATACTTATTATTTTACCTAAATAAAGATTAAGCATAGAATCAATTACAAAATAAAATTTTTTCATTACTACTGATGATTTTTGGCACATTGTAAACATAATTCGGTTTCCGGTACCATGGATAACCTTTTCTCTCCAATATTTTTATGACAAGATCGACAAATTCCATAAGCTCCTTTTTTAATTCTAAATAAAGCCTCTTTTAAAATCTTTATTTTATGGCTATAATTATTAATTAAAATTAAATGCTCTTCACCTGGAAGTTCTTCATACTCTTTTAACTCTTCTTGAAAAATTTCCAATTTTTTTTCTATTACATTTTTTTGTGTTTTACAAAACTCTTTCCGCGAATCATTCATAGTTTTATCTTTTATTTTTAAATAACAATCTATTTATTATAAACAAAAAAATGAAAAATGTCAATAGTAAAAAGCTTTAAATCCCAAACAACTCTTTACAAGGTTATTTTTTCGCGATATAATATTTATACTAAAATGTAGTCGCAATTGCTGACTTTTTTATTTATAAAAATATGACTGAAAAAAAATACAAACTAGATAATGAAACTTCAGAAGCTATTAAACAAGAACTATTAGATAGAAAATCTAAAATTTTAAATGATCTACAGGATATCTCACAACAAGACTCTCATGAGGTAGATAATCGTAGTGCAAAATTTCCTGAATACGGAAGTAAGCCGGATGAAAATGCACAAGAAGTAAGTGAGTATTCCACCACTTTAGTTACAGAAAAAATTTTAGAAAAAACTCTAGAAGATATTAACAAAGCTCTAAAAAGACTGGAGGAAGGAACTTATGGAACTTGTAAATATTGTGGTGAAATAATTAATCCTAAAAGACTTTTAGCTAGACCAATTGCTAGCTCCTGTATAGATTGTAAAACAAAACTGCAAAATAGTTAAATTAACTATGATAAAAAATATTTTTATCAAAAAAAATATAGCAATAATTATAATTGCTATATTTTTTTTATTTGACAGATATTTAAAATTTATTAGTCTACAAACAAAAAATGAATTTCATATTATTAAAAATGTATTATCTTTCACATTAACTAAGAATTACCAGATAGCTTTTTCTTTAAAAGTTTTTTCTCCTGAAATTCTAACAATAATTACAGGTATAATCATATTACTTCTACTTTTTTATTTATTTTATTTAAATAAAAATAACTTTTCTAAATCTATAAAACTCTCTCTACTTGCTATAATTTTAGGCGCTTTTAGTAATTGGATTGATAGATTTATTTTTGGCTTTGTAATTGATTATTTAGAAATTTTTAAACTAAGCGTACTAAATTTAGCCGATATTTTAATAAGTTTTGGAACAATTTATTTACTTTTCTATACCTACAAGAAAAAATAATTCTATATATTCTTCTTTTTCCTCCTTTTCCTTATTTTTTTAATAACGTAGAAAATAATTAACAAAGATATAACAATTAAAACAATTTCTCTATAATAACTTATTATAATCTCTTGTTTTTCTCCAGCTACATAACCTAACATTGCTAATAAACTAACCCAGATAAACGACCCTAAGCTAGTATAAAAAATGAATTTAGCTAAATTCATTCGACTTAAACCAGCGGGTAAAGAGATTAATTGACGAATTACTGGAATTAATCGACCAAAAAAAGTTGAGGCTGCGCCATGCTTAAGAAAATATTTTTCCGACTTAGCTATTTTTTCTTCACTTATTAAAAAAATTTTGGACACCTTGCTATCAGCTAACTTATATATAATTAATCTTCCCAGCTTTAAAGCTAGAAAATAATTAATTAATGCTCCAAGTAGACTCCCTAATACGCCCGAAACTACAACTAAATATATATTTAAACTCCCTTGTGAGGCAAGGTAGGCGGCAGGAGGAATAACTATTTCTGAAGGAAAGGGCACAAAAGAACTCTCTAGCGTCATGAGTAGAAACACCTCCAGATAACCTATGGAGTTAACTAAAGTTAAAATTAAATCTGTAAAGTTACTCAACATATAGCAAATCTAATTAATATATTATTTACACCCTAATTACAACCGGTAAAACCATTGGTCTCCTTTTCGTTTGCTTAAATAAAAACTGTCCAATATCATTTCTAATCTTATTTTTCAGTTCATCATCATTGCTAATTGCTACAGTCCTTTCTCTTACTATTTTTTTAACCCTCATTCTAGTCTTTTCAATAATTTCTTTATTTTCTTTCATATAAATAAAGCCTCTAGAAATTAAGTCTGGATTACCAATAATATCTCCTGTTTTGGAATCAATTGTCGCAATTACAACTATCATACCATCCGCTGACATCATTCTTCTATCTCTTAAAACAATATTAGAAACATCACCAACACCTAAGCCGTCAACCATAATGTAGTCCGTAGGAACTTTTTCTTTAGTTAAATTAACTTGAAGAATATTGTTATTTGTTTTTTGAAATTCTAAAACTTGACCATTATCGGCGACAAAAATATTATTTTTATCAATTCCCATTTCTTCAGCCAATTCAGCGTGAGCTTGAAGCATAAAATGATGTGCTTCAATTGGCATAAAAAATTTAGGTTGCATTAATCTTATCATCAATTTTAAATCTTCTTGCTTAGCATGTCCTCCGGCATGAATATCTAACATTTTGTGATTTATAACCTTAGCTCCTTGTCTAACAATTAAATCTCTAAGTTGTTGAATATTTCTATCATTTCCAGGAATAACTGATGAAGAAAAAATAACCGTGTCGCCGGCTTTAAGACTAAATGTTTTATGATCACCATTCACCATTCTGGAAAGAAAAGCGTTAGTTTCTCCTTGCGCACCTGTGCCTAAGATTATAATCTTATCATCCGGAATATTGGAAAGCTCTTTATCTGTAATTAATAGTTGTGCATTAAATTTTAAATATCCAATTTCATTAGCTACCTCAACATTACTTATCATACTTCTTCCTTGTAAATATATACGACGACCATGTTTAGCAGCTAAATCAAATAATTTTTGAATTCTAGCTAACTGTGAAGCAAAAGTACCAATAATAATTCTTCCCTCTATTTTTTCAAATAATTTACTCATCTCTTCACCTATTTTAGACTCTGATAACTGATAGCCAGGTGAAATAGCATCTGTTGAATCCGACATAAGCAACATCACACCCTGATGACCGATTCTCGCCATATGATTGATATCAGCAGGTTTATCATTTACAGGCGAAAAGTCTATCTTAAAGTCACCTGTATGAACAATGGTGCCAAGTGGAGTGTGAACTAAAATAGCAAAACAATCTGGAATGGAATGGTTTACTCGTAAAAACTCAATCGTAAAGTTACGTCCCATTTTTATACTGCTACTTTCATCAATTTCTTTTATTTTTAAACTACCACCAAATTTAAATTCTTGTTGTCGTCTTCTCACTAAACCTGCGGTCATTTTTCCCATAAACATTGGTGGATTACCAATTTTAGGCATTATATAGGGGATTGCTCCTATATGATCATAGTGACCATGAGTAATAAAGACACCCTTTATCCAGTCTTTTTTATCTTCTAAATAGCTGCTATCAGGAATTATGAAATCTATACCTGGCATATCAGCATCAGGAAACATTAGGCCCATATCAATAATAATAATTTCTTTTTCATATTCAATTAAAGTCATATTGCGACCAACCTCCTCTAGTCCACCTAGAGCCATAACTCTTAATTTTCCTTTTTTATCAGAAGAAAATCCAGTAAATTTAGTCTGAGGTTTTTTGTAGTTTTTTTGAACATTTTTTGGTTTATTACTACTAGTACTCGCTCGCTGGTTAAAGTTTGTGATTTGTGATTTGTAATTTTTAATCATACGTTTGTTATATAGACAAAGTCAAAAACTTGTCAAAGTCAAAAACTATGTCTGAGTTTTTTAATTATTAAAAAGAAGTATTTTTTAGAAAATTTCTAAAATAATTTATTTAAAAATATTAGAAAAAGATAACTTATTTTTAGTTTTTATATACCAACTAGAAATATTAGTTAAACGATCTCTCGGTTCAATAATGTTACTAGTATTAAAGTTTTTTATTTTTTTATTTTGAGGATAAATGTAAAAAGATGAATAAAGAAAAATCGCTGAAACATCCTGATTAATTTTTTCCTGAAAAGAATGATAACTCTGAATTTTTTCTTCTTGATTTAAAGAAATTCTTATATTTTCCAATAGTTTATCAACTTCTTCATTGCTATAATTAGAAATATTTAATTTTTCCCCTGAGTGCCAATATGTATAGGGATCAGGATTAAAGCCAAGCATCTCTCCGTAAATAATGGCCTCAAAGTTTTTATTATCAATAATGTTTTTTTGAATTTCTTCCATTTCAACTTCATTGATAATAGTCCTTACTCCTAACTCTTGCCAATAATTCTTAATTTCTTTAGATAATTTTAAACTAACCTCCTCTTTTGGCACAGTTAAAGTGATAATTAAATATTGTCTTTTTTCACCTTCTTCTTTGTACCGCCAGTTCCCAATTAACTCTAAGCCCGTAGTCTCTGCTAGGCTTTTAATCTCTTGCCAATTGGTATCATCTTTATTTTCTAACTCTGATTCATCCGTTGCTTCAATTTCTTCTCCCTCTGTATAATTTTCTTCTTCAGGATTATCCACTCTATCTACATCGTCCTGACTTATTATTTGTAGGTTCCAACCGGCTTCTTGTATAAGTTTTTCCGCCTCTTCCTGATTAAAGCTATATGCATTTAAATCTTCCTTAAAGGCAAAACTGCTAGCAGGAAGTGGCCCCTTAGCCCTAATAGCATTTGAGTTAAGACTTTCATTTATTATATTCTCTTTATCAATAGATAAAGCCAAGGCTTTTCTTAAATCTAAATTAGCCAAAGCTTCATTCTCAGCTTGATTGAAAAAAATAGCATTGATCTGACTTAAAAGTAATTTATGAAAATTTAAAGAATTCGTAGCAATAACATTATTCTCAAGTTCAGGAGATAAATAACTAGCCCCCTCTATTTCATCATTGTTTAGCGCTGCGATAAG
>CAYMGT010000045.1:0-6152 GCA_964390115.1 uncultured Gammaproteobacteria bacterium | reverse complement strand
AATAATGCTGGCATTGGTTCCGCGGGTAGTATCATTGAAGAAACTGATGAAAATTTTTCTAAAGTTTTAGCTGTAAATTTATTCGGAGTCTTTTATGGCTGTAGAGAGGCAGCCAAGTTTATGAAAGAAAATAAAGTATCTGGATCAATTATTAATATTGGTTCTATTTTAGGACAAGTTGGTTTTCAGGGAGCAATTTCTTATTGTGCTGCTAAAGGTGGCGTGATGCAAATAACTAGAGCAGGTGCTCTTGATGTAGCTTCGTTTGATATTAGAATTAATGCTATTGCTCCGGGATTTGTATCTACTGAAATGACCAAGGAAGCATTGAAAAATAAAGATTTTAATAACCTAGTTCTAGGTTCAACTCCTTTAAACCGCTTAGGAACTCCTAAGGAAATTGCCACTACGGCTATTTTTTTAGCTAGTGATGAATCTAATTATATCACGGGAGAGGTTATTTTTGTAGATGGAGGTTGGAGGGCTAAATAATAAATAAATAATAAAATTATGTTAGAAGAAAAAAATATGAATCAAGATTATATTTTAGAGGAAGAAGAGTCTAATAAAGGTCTAGAAAATGAAAATAATGGTGATAATTTGGATTATGAGCTTGAAAATAAATCCAAGAAGAAGAGTGTTAAGAATAAGTTTATTTTAATTGAATTAATTATTATTCTTATTTTAGGAGCTATTATTTATTTTCAGTTTTCTAGTTTTAGTGAAAAAAGGGAAGAAGTTAGAAATAGTTATGACAGCTTAAATCAATTAGAGTGGGAGCTTAAAGATTGCAGAGAGCTTATTAGTCAAAACCAAGGAGAGTTTGATCGTTATGATTATTGTCGAGAGCTAATAAAGAGTTTTGATAATTAATATAAATATATGACTCAAGAGAGTAATAAAAAGAATATTTTAAAGATTTATAAAAGATGTATTATCGTTCTTTATTTTATTTCTTTTGTTTCTATAATTTTAGCTTTGTTAGGTGTATCAGAGACTTTATGGCTAACTTTTGGAATTTATTTATTTATTGCGGGAATAATAAGTAATTTTAGAAAAAAAGTTGTAGTAATAATCGGGTTTATATTATCTGCGATTTATTTTATTTTAATTATTAGTATAGCGACCAGCGCTGTTCAGGTAATTGATATAACAATTAATGGCACAGCAGTTTGTAGTTTGTTTTATTTTTATAAATTTATTTCTAAAAATGGAATTAATAAATTACCCAAATTAAATAAATTTCTTAGGTTTCTAGCCCCTGTCTTGTCGTTAATAATTGGATTATTTATTATTCTTTTATGGATACTTGCTTATAAATGGAATAATGAAATAAATCAAAGTATGAAGCTTTTTATAGATGCTAAAACAATTCAACAAGAATTAAGAGAGTATAAATTAGAGCAGGGGATTTATCCTAATAGTTTAAATAATTTAATTTTTGAACCAGTTTCACTTAATGTTTCTATTAGTAATTTTACTTATTCTAATAAAGATGACTTTTATCAAGTTTGTTTTTATATAGAAGGTTTATATAAAGCGGAAAATTTGAAGGTGGGAGAAAATTGTTTTGGTCCAGAAGAAGAGCTTAAGTATTAAATAATAAAAATAATAATAAAAAACTTATGAAAAAAGTATTCATTATTTCTTTAATGTTCTTTGTGCTCATTCTTTCTGGATGTTCAGTTAGTCAAGATAATTCAAAAGGCACTGGTTTTTTAACGGATAGTATTAACAAAAAAAGATTAGAAGCCCATGATAAATATTTGATAGCTAAAACTAAAGAAATACAAACAATGATAGAATTGTATATGATGGATAATTCACAGTACCCAGTAATACAAGACTCTGAAGGCAATCCTGTTACAGTGAAGATATATTATGGTTCTGAAAATTGGAATAAATTAAAAGATTTAATATTATCTACGCCCTCTTTACAGGGTGTTAATTCTGATATTAGTGAAACGGTAAGTAGGGATCAACCCATAGAATATTTTAGTGATGGCAGTATGTTTATATTTAAAGCTTATCTTACTTATAATAAAGAAGATTATAATGTTTCTAGGCAAAGTTTGAAATGTCCTTCACAGGAAAATGATTTCTGTATTTTTACTGTAAGTAGTGATGATTATAAAACGCTTAATATTAATTAATTAAAGTAATATATGATTGGAGTTTTTGATTCTGGCTTAGGTGGACTAAGTGTCCTAAAGCACTTCATAAGTGATTTACCAGAGTATGACTATATTTATTTAGGTGATAACGCTAGAGTTCCGTATGGTAATAAATCTAGCGACCTTATCTATGAATATAGTTGCCAAGCAGTAGATTTTTTATTTTCTCAAGGAGCTAACTTGATTATATTAGCTTGTAATAGCGCTTCTAGCCAAGCTTTGAGAAAATTACAATTAGAGTATATTCCTAAAAAGTATCCTCAAAAAAATGTTTTAGGGGTGGTTATTCCTTTAGTAGAAAAAGTTGTGTTTAGTAAAGAAATATCAAGAATAGGCGTAATCGGAACTAGAGCAACTATTAATTCTCATGTCTATAAGAAAGAAATTTCTAAACTCAGATCAGGCTTAGAGGTTATTGAAAAAGCTACTCCTTTGCTAGTGCCTTTAATTGAAGAGAACTGGTTAAAGAAGACTGAAACTAAAATGATTTTAAAACATTATTTGCGAGAGTTAAAAATGAAAAAAGTTCAAGCATTAATACTGGGCTGTACTCATTATCCTTTTCTTCTCTCTGAAATAAGGCAAATTATGGGTAAAAGTTGTCAGGTCTATAGTCCTGGAGAAGTGGTAGCGGAAAGTTTAAAAAATTATTTAAGTCGACATCAGGAGCTTAAACTTAAAAAATCGCAAGAAGCTCAAAGACTTTTTTTCGCTACAGACAAACAAGGAAATTTTAAGTCAATGGGTCAAAGATTTTTAGGCACTAAAATTGAAAATATTAATTATATTAAACTTGATGAGAGATTATAACATACAACCTTTAGCGGATAAATTTAGACCTAAATCTTTAGTTGATTTTATTGGTCAAGAAGAAGCGGTGGGTAAAAATAGTTTTTTGAATATAGCTATTTCAAAAGATAGCTTAAGTTCTCTAATTTTTTGGGGTCCAGCGGGAGTAGGTAAAACTACTCTAGCTTTAATTATTGCCAGAGAAAGTAAAGCAGAATTTGTAAAATTAAGTGCTACTTCTAGTGGCTTAAAGGACTTACGTTTAATTATTTTGAGAGCTGAGTCTAATAAAAGATTGGGAAAGAAAACTATTTTATTTATAGACGAAATTCATCGTTGGAATAAATCGCAACAAGATGCGCTTTTACCCCATGTAGAGAATGGAACTGTGATACTTATTGGAGCGACCACAGAAAACCCTAGTTTTGAAATTAACTCTGCTTTACTTTCCCGAGCACAGGTTATAGTCTTAGAATGTTTAAACAAGAAAGATCTAAATAAAATTATAACTAGAGTAGAGAAGGAGTTAAATTTAAAAATTAGTAAAAAAGCTAAAGATATTATTTGTCAATTAGCAAATGGTGATGCTAGGCAGGCTCTAAATATTTTAGAAAAAGCTATAGTTTATGGTAAGGAAATTGATGAAGATACTTTAGCTATGACTATAAAAAAACTACCTCTATATTATGATAAAGCTGATGAGCACTATAATTTAATTTCTGCTTTACATAAGTCTATGCGAGGAAATGACGCTAATGCTGCTGTCTATTATTTAGCCAGAATGTTAGAAGGCGGGGAAGATCCACTATATATTGCTAGAAGATTAATACGTTTTGCCTCAGAAGATGTTGGATTAGCTAACAATAGTGCCTTAATGTTAGCTAATAGTTCTTTTGAAGCTTGTTATAAAATTGGTATGCCTGAGTGTGGCGTTATTCTTTCTCACTTAGTTATTTATTTAGCTAAATCTAAAAAAAGTATACTCGCCTATAGCGCCTACAGCAAAGCTAAGGAGGAAGTTTTAAAGAGTGGTAATTTGAGACCACCTTTACATATTTTAAACGCTCCAACAGATTTTATGAAGAAATTAGGCTATGCTAAAGACTATAAGTACACACCACTTGAAGATAGTTCCGAGCAAAGCTATTTACCTGAGCTAATTGCTCAAAAAAAGTTTTTTGATCAATAAGCTTTTAGAGATAATTTGTAGCCACGCCCAGGAACGGTATGGATTAATTTAGTGCTGTCTTTTATTTCTATTTTCCTTCTTAAATTTAAAATGTGAGATTCAATAGTATTGGAGAAAGGGTCCGCATTTATATCCCAAACATTTTCCAAAATTAATGCTCTGGATAAAACTCTGTTAGGATTTTCCAGAAAATAACAAAGAAGACAAAATTCTTTTCTGGTTAAATAAATAGATTTTTTTCCTCTTTTAACTTCATGAGTTTGATTATTTAAAATCAGATCGTCTAATTTAAAAGTTTCTTCCTTAATGTTAGCCTTTCTTTTACCTAGCGCCTTAACTCTTAAGAAAAGTTCTTCAAATATAAAGGGTTTTGTTAAAAAATCATCAATACCAGCCTTAAACATTTCTGACTTTGTTGGCATGTCAGCTTTAACGGTTAGCATTAGTATAGGTGTGTTAATATTTTCTTTTCTAAGCTCCTGACAGACTTCCAAGCCATTTTGTTTAGGCATAACGTAGTCTAAAATTATTAAATCATAACTATTAGTTTTTGCTAGAAAACAACCTTTTTCTCCATTTAAGGCTGTGTCAATAACTAAAAACTCTGCTTCTAAGCTTAGTTTTAAGAGCTTGACGATTTCTTTGTCATCATCAATTAGTAAAATCTTCATAAGTTTTAAATCTTTGATTTTAAGATTATTAATTTATTATTTCTATTTTATTTTAAATAAATTGTTATTAAGCAAACTTAAAGAGTAGATTAACTAAAGATTAACTATCTTCTCGACTATTTAGCTTACTTGTGATATTCTTTAAGAAGTTTAAAGTTAATTAATTATAATAATTAATAATAATTTTATGAATAAAAAAATGAGTCTTTTTAAAATTGGTTTAATTACTGGACTAGTTTTAGCTTTTAGTTTTTCTTTAGTTGCTTATAATGTGAGTGCTTCAGATATAGAAGAGGCTTTTTTAGTTGATGATTCTGATTTTACTCTTATTTTATCAACTAATGCAACTGAAGGAAATGATGAAGTCGACTTAGATGAATTTTCTGAAAGTGAGCTTTTAGAGCCAGAGCCAAGTGATTTACCAAACGCTGAGAAAGACCAAGCTTTATCAAATAGGCTCAGTGGTTCTTTACTTTTAGATGTAGAAGGCAATGGCGAAGTTTATTATGTTGACCCTGAGAGTCAAGGTAAAGAGTATTTAGCTGATGGAGCAGCAGCTCACAGACTTTTAGAGAGAAGAGCTCTAGGTATAAATGAGAGTAATTTTTCTAAATTAGAGCTAGGTAGTGAAGTTGATGAAAGTAATGTTTGCTCAAACTCTGTGCTAGCTGATAAATTAAAAGGAAAAATTGTTTTAAGAGTAGAGAGCCACGGTGAGGCTTACTGGATAAATCCTAATAATTGTCGAGCTTATTATACTGGCACTTACGAAGCGGCTTATAACTTAATGAAAAAAATGAGTTTAGGTATTAAAAAAGTAAATTTAGCTAAAATTGAAGATAACGTTAGACAGAAGACTAAAACCGCTCTTAGATATTCAGTTTATGCTTATGCTGCTGAGAATGAAGTTGACTTAAAACAGGCTAAGGAGGATGTAAAATCAGATTTAAAGGATATAAATGAATGTTTAAAGATTAAGCAGACTGCAAGTAATCAAGACTTAAGTCCTCAAAGAAGAATAACATTAGCTAAAGAATGTTCACAAGGAAAGGTTATTTCTTCAATTAAACAAGAGCAAAGAAATAAAATTAAAGAAGCTATGGAAGTAGTTAGAGAATCTAATCGTGAGATTACAGAAAGTAAAGATAGCGAGGAAAATGAATTAGAAAAAGAAAGACCTAGTTTAGGTGAGATAATAAGAAATATTGTTAAACCAGGTATAGGTTATAAAATTCAATAAATACTTTAGGGGAGTTAGGTAAAAATTTCAAAGATATATAAAAAAACGGGAAAATAAATTCCCGTTTTTTTAGAATAAATTATTTAAAA
>CAYMGT010000044.1:0-6309 GCA_964390115.1 uncultured Gammaproteobacteria bacterium | reverse complement strand
TTCATATGCATATATTTTAGCTTATAAAAGTTGCACTTCAAAACGGAAATTGCGTTGTTCATTAAAAATAAATAAAACATGAAAAAAGTAAATGTATTTCTAGTTGGAGTATTTTTTGTTTTCTGCACTTCTGTAACTGCACAAACAATTAAAAAAGTTGATGGATTTTTTGACAACCTATATGTCGGCTCTTTAACGACTACCAGTTTCTCACTGGACAGCACTTTTCCCGACTACAATGCCACAACCTCCATTCGTATTGGAGGCTTAAAAAAAATCCAAACAAAAGTAGGCGAACTAATGTTAGCCGGAACCTATGACTCTAACTTAGGTACAATTCCCACTATTAGGTGGCAAATGCCGATACTATCATGGTTAGACATACAAGTTGGACTAATGCCAAAACCAATCTGCTTTTTAAACCGCCCTTTACCGGTTTCCGCTGGTGGACATTTTGAACCACCGTCACTAGGAGTAATTCCTGGTAGTGGACTAGGTTCAAATCTAATTTTTAAAATTAACGATGCCAACACTGGATATGCTGGTGTTTACCGTAGCTTAAATGGACAAGCTGAGTATCAACTTGGATACAAAACAGAGTTGCAAGGCTGGGAAATTTCTACAGCTTTTAATTTTGATTTAGACTCCATCTTTGGAGGTTCGCTTCGTTTGAAAAGTCAGTGGATAGATTTAACTATATTCAAGAATCAAGAATATACATCCAGCCTCTTACTTCTTAATCTGCGAAATGGCATAAGCCCATACGCTAGTATGTATTTTCAAGAAAAAGATTATGCCGAAATAAGGCTTAACCCCGATGAACATTTGGAAGTAGGTCTGACTAAGACGCTAAGTAAAAAGTGGGAAAAATTACCCTTTAGCGTTAATGCTCTATTTGGAGCTGGATACGTAGTTTTACCGGAAAAATTTTTCAACGTATATTTTCAATTTTATATAGAAATATAAGAAAATTAAAGATATACCAAACCGTGTTTAAAAAAACACGGTTTTTTTTATTTAAATCTTCAAAAATCATTACCCGATTTATAATAACAAATTAAGTTTGAAAAAAAACCAATTGTTTGTTAAAATTAAAGGGCTTTAAATAAATAATACTCTCAATATATGGTTCTCTCTGATAAGGACATACAAAAAGAATTGAAGAATAAAAATATAATTATAAAACCATTTAAAAAGGAGATGCTTCAACCTGCCAGTGTTGATCTGCATTTAGATAAAGATTTTTTAATCTTTAATACTGTAGATAATTTCGTTATTGATGTTAAAGAAGATACTAGAAATTTAATGGTAGAAAAAACAATTTCTAAAAATCAAGCTTTTATACTTCAACCCAAGCAATTTGCTTTGGGTTTAATTTTAGAAGAAACAGGGGTGTCTGATAAGGTAGTAGGTAGACTAGAGGGTAAAAGTTCTTTAGGTCGTTTAGGATTAATTATTCACACTACAGCTGGCTACTTAGACCCAGGTAATTCCCTTAAAATGACTTTAGAGCTTTTCAATGCTGGACCATTACCTATAAAGCTATACTATGGCATGAAAATCGGACAAATGGCTTTTGAATATCTATCATCTCCTTGCGAAAAACCTTATGGAAGCAAATCTTTAGGAAGTAAATACCTTGGTGATAGAAAACCTCAAGCTTCAAAAATGTATCAAAATTTTAAATAATAAACTCTAAAAAAACATATGAAACAATATTTAGAGCTACTAAAAGATGTGCTAGAAAACGGCACTCTAAAAGAAGATAGAACTGGGACGGGAACCATTAGCGTGTTTGGTCGCCAAACCAGATATGATCTAAGTCAGGGATTTCCCCTACTAACCACTAAAAAAGTTCATTTAAGATCAATAATTTATGAACTTTTATGGTTTTTGAAGGGTGATACTAACGTTAAATATTTAAATGATAACAAGGTGAGTATTTGGGATGAATGGGCTAATGAGAATGGGGATTTAGGACCAATTTACGGCAAACAATGGACAGCCTGGGAAGGAAAAGACGGAGTAAAAATTAATCAAATTGCTGAAGTTCAAGAAATGCTTAGAAATAATCCAGATTCTAGAAGAATAATTGTTAGTGGTTGGAATGTGGCTGATTTACAAACTCTCATAGGTGGGCAAAAAACCGCTCCACCTCCTTGTCATAGTCTCTTTCAATTTTATGTAGTAAACAATAGACTCTCTTGTCAGCTTTATCAAAGAAGTGCTGATATATTCCTAGGAGTTCCTTTTAATATTGCTTCTTACGCCCTGCTAACTATGATGATAGCTCAAACAACTGGCAAAGAACTAGGAGAGTTTATTCATACCTTTGGCGATCTACATATTTACAAAAATCATTTAGAGCAAGTTAATACTCAATTAAAAAGAGAACCTAAAGCCTTAGCGAAAATAAAAATTAATCCTAAAGTTAAAGACATATTTGATTTTAAATTTGAAGATTTTGAACTTTTAGACTATAATCCCGAACCAGGTATTAAAGCCCCTATAGCAATATAAACTTATGATAAAAGTAACTCTATTAATGGCAATTAGTTTAGATGGTAAAATCGCTAAAGATAGTTATCATTTTGCTAACTGGACAAGTAAAGAAGATAAAAAGCATTTTCTTAAAATTTCTAAAGAATACGGATTGATTATGATGGGTGAAAATACTTTTAAAACTTTACCTGGAACATTACCCAATAGGCTTAATGTAGTTTTTAGTCGTAAAAAAAACCTAAAAGAAGAAAAAGACTTAAAATATGTAGAAGGAGATCCTGAAAAAGTACTAAAAGAATTAGAAGACTTAGGCTACGGAAGGGCCCTGCTCTGTGGAGGAACTTTCTTAAACAGTCAATTTCTAAAAAAACAACTAATATCTGATTTAATTATAACCATAGAGCCAAAGCTTTTTGGACAAGGACTCTCTCTATTTGACACTTCAGTTGATTATAGTTTAGAATTGAAAGAGTTGAAAAAAATTAATAAAAATTCTCTTACTTTAAGATATAAGGTAGTCTACTAAAATAAATTAAAAAATAATTATGACAAAGCTAATAGCTGTGGTTGGTTTGCCTGGCTCTGGTAAAACTGAAACTGTAGAATATTTAAAAAAACAATATAATTGGCCTAATATATATTTAGGTGAAGCAACCTTTGATAGACTTAAAGCAGAGAGATTAGAAATTAATCAGATTAATGAAAAAAGAATGCGAGAAAAAATTAGAGAAGAATTAGGTATGGCCGCTTATGCAATTTTAGCCTTAGAAAAAATTGAAGAAAAATCTTTAAACTGTGATATAATTACTTTGGAAAGTCTGTATAGCTGGGAAGAATACATTACTTTAAAAGAAAAATATAAAGATAATTTTAAAGTAATAGCAGTTTATGCTTCACCTGAAATTAGAGAAAAAAGATTAAAACTTAGAAAGATTAGACCGCTTAAAACTAGTCAAGAATTTATAGACAGAGACTATAGTCAAATAATAAATTTAAAACAAGCTGGACCCATTGCCCGAGCCGATTTTACTCTTTTAAATGAAACTTCATTAAATGATTTACATAAAAATATTAAAAATATTATAAACCAATTAATTGTAAGCTAAAGCTATGATCAATTTAATAATCTTTGGAGCTCCTGGAGCAGGAAAAGGCACTCAGGCAGAAGTTCTATCTAAAGAGTATAAACTAAAACATATTTCTACAGGTGAATTACTTAGAGAGCAGATAAGTAAAAAAAGTCCCCTAGGAGAAAAGGTTAAAAAATATCTAACCAGTGGAGACCTAGCCCCTGATAATTTAATTATAGAAATAATCAAAGACACTATTAGTTCTAAAAAAAATAATGGTTTTATCTTTGATGGCTTCCCTCGTACCCCTAAACAAGCCGAGGCTTTTGATCTAATGCTAAAAGAAAAAGATCAATCTATTAAGACTGTCTTTGTTTTAGAGGTACCAGAGACAGAACTTATCAGTAGATTACAAAAAAGAGCTAAAGATTTAGGTAGAAGTGACGATAGTAGTTTAGAAACTATCAAAAAAAGGCTTAGAATCTATAAAGAAAAAACTGAAGAATTAATAAATTATTATCAAAAGCAAGGCAAAGCAATTTCTATTAATGGTGTTGGTAGCGTAGAAAATGTAAATAAAAATATTAAAAATGAGATTGACAAACTAGCTTAGTTAACTATAATAAAATTAAGGAGGAGCAATAAAACTCTCCTTTTATTTTATAAAAAATCCATGAACAAAAAATCAGGCAAACTCATCGTCCTGTATGGTATAAATAATTTAGGCAAAAGCACACAAGCTGAAATGTTGACAGAAAGACTAAAATTTCAGAGTTTTTCGGCTATATACTTAAAGTATCCTATATACAACTTAGATCCATCGGGAATAGTTTTAAATAATTATCTTAGAAAAGGTAATGCATATAATCTAAGTTCGCGTGAAGCCCAAATAATTTATGCTTTAAACCGTTTTCAGTTCCAACCCTGGCTTCTAAAGCAATTAAATGCTGGAATAACAATTATTGCCGAAGATTATGTAGGAACGGGCATTGCTTGGGGTCTAGGCGCGGGTCTTGATGAAAAATTTTTAAAAAAAATAAATAACGGTCTAATTAAAGAAGATTTAGCTTTTCTGTTTGATGGAGAGAGGTTTAAAGAAGCTCAAGAAAAAAATCATCGTCATGAAAGCAACGATGATTTAACTAATAAAGTGCGTTGGGCTCATTTAAAGCTTAAAGAAGAATATAAATGGCAAAAAATTAATGCCAATGATTCAATAACTAATATACACGATAAAATCTGGAGTAGAGTATTGGAAATATTAAAGCACTAAATAATTTTTTTCTACTTTACTTTTTTTCTGCTAACTATTGCCTCTATAATAAAGTTGCTAACTATCCACAAAAAAATAATGAAAGCTAAAATATGCCAGCTGGAAATGGAGTTATAAAAATTAAAAACTTCTGGATTTTGCCATAACCACTTAGAAAAATTTCCACAACTGTAGATCACACCACCTCCAACACTACCATCTGAAAGAAGTGCTCCGGCCTTAATAACAAAAGGACGACAATATGAATGACCATAATCAAGAATAAGACCAATAAATAAGAATACAATAACTCTAAGAAAACTAATTTTAAAAATTTTTCTATAATCCATAGCTTAGTTATAAGCAAAATAAATAGAATAAGCTAAATAGACTAAATACAAAAAAACTAAAAAGTAACCCGAATAACGACCTAACTTCCACTTCTGGCTAATCATTAAAAATAATATAACTATAACCGTAGCAAATAAAAGCACCACAGAACTAAATAAATTCTCAGTACTCACATTTATAGTTTTATGAGTAAATGCCATATAGAGCAACCAAGGCACACCTAAACCAAATAATATATCAAAGATATTTGAGCCCACAGCATTACTAATTGCCATACCTCCACGATTCTCTTTAGCAACTATTACTGATGATATTAAATCAGGCACAGAGGTTCCAACCGCTAAAATAGTTAAAGCAATTATTACAGCGGGAATATTTAAAATTGTAGCAATCGAAACCGCGCTCTCTACTAACACCCAGCTTAATCCAGCTATAATAGCAATAGAGATGATAAAAACAGAATAGAAATATTTAGGATTAGGAAAAAGTTTTGATAATATATAATCAAAAGGGAAAGTTAACTTTCTGAAAAAGCTTTTCTTTTTAACCACCTTAGGTGCCTCTATTTCCTCTATAGTTTTCTCTGCGTCTTTACTCTTATAGGGAAGAATTTTCTGCCAATAAATAACCAAAAATATATAAACAACGTACATAGCTACAAAAGTAATAGCTTCTACTATACTAATAGACCCATCTCTAAAAGCTAAAAGTAACATTAATATAGACACTGCATAAAAAACTGTGTCTCGTATAACAGGTTGCCAAGAAAGTACTGCTTTTTTAACCACAGCCGAAACACCAATAATAACTAGAATGTTAAAAATAGCTGAACCCACTATAGTCCCCATTCCTAAAGCCGCATGATCACCCGGTTTAAGTAATGCCATAATAGCTACAAAAAGCTCAGGAGCACTAGAGCCAATAGCCATAAAAGTAGCACCTGCCACATCTGATGATAACTTTAAACGGTTAGAGATTCTATCTAAGGAATCAACAAAATATTTATCACAAACCTCTGAAAGTAAATAAAAAGATAGAAGTAAAGCTAAAGACAATAATATAAGTGTCATAAAAAAGTTTTAATTATATATATTAATTATAACATAGGATATAGTATAAATATAGACAAATTTT
>CAYMGT010000043.1:0-6361 GCA_964390115.1 uncultured Gammaproteobacteria bacterium | reverse complement strand
TTAAATTTAACGATTCTTCACTTTCAGCTGTAGCTGTTGGTGTAGGACCTAATGAAACTAGAGCTATTACTTTTGGTGCTCCAAGCACTCCAGGGGAATATAGTATTTATTGCGATGTTCCTGGACATACTGCCAGAGGAGAAACTGCCGTTATGATAGTGCAATAGATTTTAATTCAAGGGATTAGATATAAATAAAACTGGCTTTTGCCAGTTTTATTTTAGTATTATAATTTATATTAATTTACCTGAGCTCATTATTTGCCCTTTATTTTATTAATTAACTTTCTATGTTAAATTTAATTTTATTTATATCTTCTAGTAAGCTTAAAGTATTTTTTACAGATAAATTTTGCGTATTAATTAATTTTGTTTGATTTTTATGTTTTTTAATAATTTTTGTTAAAAATTCGTCGCCCCAAGAAGGTGAAAAAGTATTAACCTCTGTAAAGTCAATAATGATTTCTTCTTGAGAAGATATGCTTCTAAGACTAGGCAAAAAAGCGTTATAGGCTTCCTTGCCGGTTTGCCTTGATATTAAAGTTGTGCCAAATTTTTTTAATTCTATTTTCATGTATTAATTTTAAAATCTAATTAAAGCTAAACAGCCTTTAATCTTGTCTTTTTTTGTTTTTATTTTTAAATTTTTATCTTGATGTTTAAGAAATAGTTCAGCTGTGCCTGAATAAAATTTGAGAGAAAAGTTATCAGTTTTAGTTATTATCCTTTTAACATATTTTAAACCATTACCTCTTGATTCAGGGGCTCTACCAGATACAATTTCAGTAAAAGCTATATTCAAAGCTTCTTGATCGTTTTTTATATCTGGCTTCACCCTTGATAGGGTTCTTAAAATACCTTGTCCTCGATCAGCTAATACTATTGTTCTGTTTTTAATGTTATAGGCAAAAAATATTCCAGGTATATCTGGCCAATTACCTAAGTTATGATCAAAAGAATTAATACCAATTTCTGCAGCCATAGAAGTAAGCAGGGAATAGCTTTCTTTAAATTCGTTAATTTTCATTAGTTCATTTTCAAATTTAGTTAATTTGTAGCTTAGAAAACTAATGTTGTTGCAATAAAAGATTTTTTGAGGTTCTTTTGCCTTTTTATTTTTAGCCCAGATAAAAGCCAATTTAAAAATATCTAAACTTTTTAAATAATTATTAATATTTTCTTCCTTGTAATACCTATAAGAAGTTTTTTTGTCTATTTTATTTGGCTTTAGTTGGCCTTTTTTGTCCCATCTTCTTAGGGTGTCATTGGATATTCCTAATAAGCTGGAAGCTTGGCCACTAGTTAAATAGTTCATATTTTTAAGTTGTTTTTATTATAATAAACATATAAACATTATGCAAATATTAATATTTAACATAAATTTAATTTGCTTTTATTTGTTTAATATTAGATATTTTTAGTATTAAATAACAAAAAAATGAAATTTAAAACCTTAGGCATTTTTTAATTTTTTACAAAGATTGACTTTTCGGTACTAAATTCCATAAAAGTCTTGACTTTTCGGGAATGTAGTGCGTAATAGTTATATAATTAATTTAATTATATTTTCATGAAAAGATTACAAATTAAGCAAATTGAAAAAGATTTAAATAAGAAAATGGTTTTTATTATAGGGCCTCGTCAAGTAGGTAAAACTTACTTAGCTAAGGATATAGCTAAAAATTATGAAAATAGTATTTACTTAAATTATGATAACGTTGAGGATAGAGAAATTATTGAAAAAAAACAATGGCCTATTGAAACAGAGCTTTTAGTTTTAGATGAAATACATAAAATGAGAGAGTGGAAAAATTATCTAAAAGGTTTATTTGATACCAAAACGGAAAATTTAAGAATTTTAGTTACTGGTAGTGCTAGATTGGAGACTTTTAGACAAAGCGGGGACTCTTTGGCGGGTAGATTTTTTGCTCATAGGCTTATGCCGTTTACTTTGTCTGAAATAAAGCAAGTTTCAAGCGATAAATCTTTACACAATATTAATAGGTATATTGAAAGAAGTGGTTTTCCGGAGCCTTTCTTAGCTGAAAATAATATAGAAGCTGATCGTTGGAGAAATCAATACATTGATGGGTTAGTAAGAAATGATATTTTAGATTTTGAGAATATTCATGATTTTAAAGCTATAAAAACGGTATTTGAGCTTTTAAGAAGAAAGGTTGGTAGTCCAATTTCTTATCAATCTATCGCCAGGGACGCGAAAGTTTCCCCTAAAACTGTTAAGAAATATATTGATATCTTTGAGGCTTTATTTATTATTTTTAAAGTTACGCCTTTTTCTTATAAAATTTCTAGAGCCATTATTAAAGAACCTAAAATATATTTTTATGACACAGGTCTTTTAGTGACTGATGAAGGTATAAAATTTGAAAATTTTGTCGCAGTTTCACTCTTAAAAAGTATTTTGTATGAAAACGATATTTTAGGAAGAAACAAAGTTTTATCTTATCTTAAAATTAAAGAAGGCAAAGAAGTAGATTTTGCTATTTCTGAAGATAATAAGTTTGAGAGAATTATTGAAGTTAAATTAAGTGATGACCAAGTGAGTAAAAATTTAATTTATTTTACTAAAAAATACAATTTAATTGGACAGCAGATAGTAAAAAATATTAAACAGGGAAAGAGTGTGTCAGGGATTGAGCTTGTAAATGCTGATAAATTTTTATCTTCACTAATTATATAGTTTATAAGAATATTATTAATAAGAATAAGTCAAAAGGTCAAAAAAAGTGAAAAAAAATTCAGCTAACAACCAAGCTCAAAATATAATATTAGCCTCAAAGTAGAAGTTAGTTAAACCTGTTTTAGAATGAAGTTAAGAAATGCCTATTTAATAGTAAATATCATGACTACCAATTGTATAAAATCTGACATTTTTATTTTTATCAAAAAACTATTGACAGATCCGAATAAGGAGATGAAGTTATGAGTAAAGAAGACACAGCCTTTAAATATATATTGGCAAATTTAATATAAAACGCTATAATAATAATATTAAAGCCTATGAGTATATTATAGATTTCTCTAAGGTTGATTACTCTAGTTATCTGTGGCTTTGGAGGAAGGTAGTTGATTTTTCTCAAGATTAAGAAGCAACGTTACCGCTGAAGTAGATGTTAAGTTAATAGCTAATCGTTTTAATTAGAGAGAGTGGAGAATAATATCAGAAGATTAATACTTCAAAAGGTATGATAATTTAAATAATAAACAGCTTGCTTAAAAGCTATAATTTATAAAAATATGATTAATGAGAACAAGCCGGAAGGTCAAAAGAACAAGGCTTTGCCAATTATTATTGCTATTATAGCAGTGTTGGTATTAGCTGTGATTGTAATTTTAGCTATGAATAATAATTCTGCTAAAGCTCCTGTTGAGAAAAATCCTCAAGCTAACAATCAAAATGAAATGAACGAGCCTATTGACGGGCAAGATATTAATACCCCAGGAGGATTAGAAGAAGGGGACTTAGAGGGAATGGAAGCTAGTTCTGAACAAAAAGCCCTAGCTGAAGCTACAGAAGTTATAGAAGGAGCAAATAAGGTTTCTAAAGATAATGAAGTTTTAACTAAGGAAGGTAAGGTAGCAAAAAATAATGTAGATCCTAATACTCCAGATGCTCCAAAACAATCAGAAGTAATTGAGAATGTTGATGAATTACCAGCTGAGACTATAAGGATTACTATGACAGCTCAAGGAATTGAACCTAGTAGTTTTAGTGTGCCGGCCGGACAACCAATATCTATAGCAGTTACTTCTGGTGATAAATATCCTCACATTTTTAAATTTAGAGATAAATCACTATCAGCGGTAGCTGTAGGAGTTACTTCAGGTACAACTAAAGCTATTATTTTCCAATCTCCTAGTGAAGCTGGTGAATATGAGATTTTCTGTGATATTCCTGGGCATCCAGCTAGAGGTGAAACAGCGGTAATGATAGTTCAGTAATTTAATAGAAAATAATCTTATAACCATACTACTTAGTAAAATTGTGTAATATCATAAAGCCGGTTTATATAGCCGGCTTTATAACAATTAAGTAAGTTAAGCTATAATCTTTCTATGACTAAAAAAAAGACTAAAAAAAATAAACTAAAAGAAGTAATTAAACTTCTTAATTTTAATTTAAATTTTAAACTCTATCTCTATTTAATTTTTTTAGTTTTAAGTTTATTGCTTTTTTTTAGTATATATAATTTTTATTCAATTTTAGAATTAAAAGAGGGCGTAGAACATAATTTAAGTTTTGTCAGTGAGATTAAAAATGATGAAGACAAAGGACTTGTTAAATACCTAGAAAGTGAAACTGATAATACTAGGGATTATAGTAGAAAATATGGTATTTCTAGTTTTGGTGATAACTTCTCTAATTCTTTTTATCTTAATTTAGAAGATACTAATATGTTTTTAGATGAGATAATTACTGCCTTAACTTTTCAACCACGTTATGAATTTAAAAAAATAAAAGACTGTCAAAGTGTTAACACTTGTTTGCCAATTTCAGATATTGAGATACCTTCAATAGTTAAAGCTTGCCTAGAGGGTGAGTGTTTAGAGATTAGAGGAAATAGTTTATATTTTAAAAATAAAAAAATAGCTTTACCCAGTGAACTAAGTCGGGAAAATATTCTTAGAATGAGCGTGGGTAAATTAGAGACAAAATGGCTTTTAGGGGTAGTGGTGGGTGAGAGTTATGATGAGGCGGGTTTAGTTTTTGAGTTTAATGGTATAAGTTTTTCTACACTTATATCCAGAGAAACTAAGTATAGAATAAGTCCTAAGTATAATCGTCTAGGCTCCTATATTGGTTTTGGTGGTGAAGATGATAACTTTCTAATAGTTTATGGAGGTTACCATGGTATAGCTTATCAGTTTAAAGATAATAATTTCTATAACCTATCTCAGTTTTTTGGTTTTAGAGTTACTAACCCTAGCTTTATTCCACAAGTAGTTAAAACTAAAGAAGGTAATTACTCCACTTGGTACGTGGGCAGTTTAACAGCTTCTAAGCCTAAGATTATAAAGTTATGGCAAAATGGTAGCGAGACTATAAAGGGAGCGTTAGATTTTTCTGATTTAGTTTTTAAGAGAAGGAATTAGTTATATATTTTTACCTTTTGAGAAGGAAAAAAGCTTGCATGTTATAAGCGATGGTTCACTATATGTTTTTAGTGATTTAGGTTTTGATAATTCTCATATTTATCAAGCAGTCTCAAAAAATATCTATAGCCGTAAACAAGGAAATGTTCCTAGTGCTGTGGCTAAGGACTTACAAGTCTCAAGTAAACAAAAAGAGTCTGACTATATTTCTAATTTTTCTTCTAGTGATGAGATAAGTATTTATTTGGCTAATAGAGAAGGGAAGTGGGAAGAAGTTAACTATAGGGAAAATTATTATTTTTCTAAAAAACAAGGTGATGGACTCTATTGGAAATTAGTTTTTAAAAACAACTTGGAAGATAATTATTTTTCTCCTTGGTTTGATAGTTTTAATAAGTTAAATTATAGTTTTATTAATTAATTCTTTAGTTAGGAGTATCTAATTAATGTTTATCTTTTAATTAAAATTTGCTACAATATAGGTAAATAAAATTATTTTTTATATTATGAATAAAATTTTTAAAGTAGGTGGTTTAGTCTTATTTTTATTAATGTTTTTTTTAATTTTTAGCCCTGTTTTAAAGGCTAAAGATATTACTTTAGGTAATCAAGTTCAAGATAACATTATTGTTACTGGATCTTTGGGGATAGGGACTGCTGTGCCTATGGCTAATTTAGATGTAGTGGGTGATGTTAGTTTTTCGGGGGGTAGTTTTCTTCTATCTGCTTTTAGTTTAGATGACTTAGGTAATCTTAGTGCTCCATCTTTTTTAGACTCAGACAATATTCTCTACAAACTAGATCCCTCAGCCACAGGAGACTCACTTAACGTAGCTGGTAGTATTATCTCTGGAGGAGGTCATCTTAGAATGTCAGGTACAGGTGATAGTTATATTATGGGTAATGTGGGTATTGGGACGAGTAATCCGGGGGCGAGGTTAGAAGTTAAAGGAAGCGTCCTATTAAGAGGTAGTTCTAATTATGATTTTTTACACATTCTTCCCACATCATCACTTTCTTCAGAGGGTTCATTTATTTCATATTCAGACAGGGAACTATCTTTAGGGATTTTTGATAATTCTAGTCGTAATGCCGGGTTTATTATTAATAATCCGAATAATGATGCTACTACTGGGTATATTTCAACTAGAGTTGCAAATTCTGAAAAAATGAGAGTTTTGGCAAATGGTAACGTCGGTATAGGCACCACCAACCCCAACTCCAAACTAAGCCTCTATAATGGAGAC
>CAYMGT010000042.1:0-6609 GCA_964390115.1 uncultured Gammaproteobacteria bacterium | reverse complement strand
AAACTCCCTATCAAAAATAGCCCCTAAAATAGGGCTATTTAAAATGTGCTCGGGGTCGTGGACGATGTTAGAACCAATATTATGATTAATCTTATTTAGATTTAGTCTATAAAATGAAAAGAATCAGCTATTTCTTGGTCAAAACAGTTAGAAAAATTTAAGCCAATTTGACATTCTTGCCCGGTGCTCCAAAAAGCGACCTCGCCTTGGTTAGGACTATATATTATATAATTTGTATAGTTTACTGGGCAAGCGGTAGAACCTAAATCTTTACCGTCACCATTTATCTCAACCCTATAATTGCCACTGAATTTAGTTGGTATTTTTGTTTTATAACTACAGCCTGGGCCTAGCTTTCGTTTTATAACTTTATCCAAACTATCCTCATCATTAGCATTTAAAATTACAATATGCCAAGACAATGGATATGTGTGAGTATTATCATATTCTGGCACGAAACAATTTTCTGTTTTGACAAACTCTCCTATTTGCCAATCATGTGATGTTTTGTATTTTTGATGAAGATAAAAATTATTTTCTTTATTCAATATTTGATTGGGAAGTAAAACATTAACAGCAGACAAGTCTTCTGGCGAATAACCCCACAATCCATTATCAATTGATAAAGACGGATAACGAAAAACAAAGCCATATTCTTTGCTTTCATAGTCAAGCCAGACAATAGATTTTTTATTTAAAACATTAATGTCGTAAGCAGAGTAATCCAATAGCTCTTTATCATCACCACAATCACAAAACACTTTTCCGCCGCACAAGGTAGACACACTTCCACACGGGACTTGCACATTCTTATATTCTTTACAACCAAATAAACCCTCGCAGGTTTTCAGGTTGAACTCACAATATCCTTTTTCTGGATATATCTTAAAATCATTCTCACACGTCGGAGGAATTAAAAAAAATAAAGCAAAAAGAATAAATAACAAAGAAAATATTATTAGAGTCATTCTTACCCAATTATTTTTCATATTTTATTTATAATTATTATATTAAAAGTATATTATAAAAAATGTTATTTTAAAACCTTACTAGAATTTACATTTTATATAATAAAAAATATGACTAAAATAAGCCATATTTTTCGATGCTCGGGGGGACGGACGATGTTCGAACCAAAGTTGCTTTATGTAAATAAAAAAGACTCAAAATTAATTGTTTAAAACTGAGTCCTTTATAATTCCCATTTACGACAATGATAACCGTAAATTGTTATTCCTTAATGCCTAAGAATTTACAGTCGCATTCATAGCAATCATAACCATGATACATCGTTAATTTGTTATCTTTAAATTCAGCTACAGGAAAACCAAAACTAGGTTCAGACACCCTTTTAGTTCTGTCACCAAAAATAAACAGCGTTATATCTCTCTGCGAATACTTTTTATAGAAAAACATCAATTCTTTTAAGTCGGCTGAACGACAATTATTATCCCTCATCTCTTTTAATATTTCGTCAAATGTATAGTAATAAACATCTCCATTACTATAGTCACGTCTAACATCAAATAAGATAGCCGTTTCTATTTCTCCACTTCTTTCTTTGTAAGGAAACAAATCTTCCTCCAGGTTATTATTAAAACTTGAAATAATGCTTTCAAAAGAAGCGTGATTCTCAATTTGAAAATTATACTCCTTATACTGAGTATTGGAACAGGAAAAACACAAGGCCACAATAGCCATAATTAAAACGTTCGCTGATTTTTTCATCTCTATATTTTTAAAAGGTTCGTGAATACTAATTTTAAGTATTAAAAAAGCATACCCTATTGGTATACTTTTGTCAATATGCTCCCGGGGTCGGATTCGAACCGACGACCCACTGGTTAACAGCCAGTTGCGCTACCGCTGCGCCACCCGGGAAAATTAAATACTTATTTAAGTATAATTACATAATAAATTAATAAAGAAACAGTGTCAAGACAGCTAATTATCTTATATGCAAGCTAAGCGAGTCCTCATCTAAGTGGAAACTCAATTTACTTACTTCGTTACCTTGAGAACTCATATAGTTATCTATAGTAGCAGTAAAGGGTTTAAAAGACTTACTTATAACTTTATTTATTAAAAAATTTGGAACTGTTACATTTCTATATTTTGTCTTCAATACTTCTAACTCTAAACCATTATCCTTCTCATAAACAATAAAATCTAAACTAAAACTCCCATTTAAAGGTTTTAAAAGATAACCTTCTAGTCTAATAAAATCTTTCTTAAAATCAAATTTAGCACTGGAAAAATAAGGATCATGACAATTTTCTACATGATAACTTAACATGTAATTAGCCTCCTCTTCATTTAACTTAAAATTCACCTCATCTCTTAATACTATATCTAAATCATTTTCGTTAATAGCATCACTCCAACTATCATATTTGCTTTCTACCACATCTTTTTGTTGAGAGCTTAAATAATTACCGCAAAATAAATCATTATTTTTCTCAGAAACAAAGATATCTTGCCAAGTCCAAGCCAGGGTAGTAATTGGAAAAATTAAAAAAATAATAAAAAAAATAACTATTAATTTGTAAGTACTTTTAAACATTATTTAAATCCTAATAATCTTTTAATTTATCTAGATCTTTAAATTTTCTAATTTTTTCTAAACTCTTAGCCTCAATTTGTCTAATTCTCTCTCTAGTAACATCAAACTCTTGTCCCACCTCTTCTAAAGTATGAGCAACACCATCAACTAAACCAAATCTCATCTCTAATATTTTTTGTTCTCTAGGTGAGAGGTTTATAATTATCTCTCTAACGTAATCACGTAGTAGTTGTAGGGCAGCGGCTCTATCTGGGGCAACATTTTTAATATCTTCAATAAAGTCTTCCAAAGTAGAATCTTCTTCATCATCGCCAATTGTAGTCTCTAGTGAAATAGTGTCTTGAGAAATTTTAATAATATATCTAACTTTATCTAAAGTCTCATTCATTTCTGCTGATACTTCCTCCGGTAGTGGTTCTCTGCCTAATTCTTGAATTAAAGTTCTTTGTACCTGTTGAAATTTATTAATAGTCTCTACCATATGAACAGGAATACGAATAGTTCTAGATTGATCAGCCAAAGCTCTAGTTATAGCTTGCCTGACCCACCAAGTAGCATAAGTAGAAAACTTATAACCTTTACGATACTCAAACTTTTCTACTGCCCTAAAAAGTCCAATATTTCCTTCTTGAATTAAATCTAAAAGACTTAGTCCTTTAGCTCCAGCAAACTTTTTAGCAATAGATACCACCAATCTTAAATTAGCCTCAATAAGCTCCTTTTCCGCCTCTCTATCACCCTTTTCCTTACGCTTAGCTAACTCTACTTCCCTCGCTCCTGAGAGTAAAGCTACTTTACCAATCTCTTTTAAATACATTTGAATAGAATCTTCAGATAGTTTTGATAAATCTACAATTGCTAATAAACCATCCTTACCCTCTTCCCTGGCTTCAGTTCGTAAAATATTGCCAGCATCTTCAATAACTCTAATACCATTTTCCTGCAACTCACCTAAAAAAATTTCATAATCATAAACATACTCTTCAATTTCAGGAAATAAATAAAGTAATTCAGTCTCTGTGATAAATCCCCTAGACTTTCCCTTGCTAATAACTTTTAGTCTCTGCTCATCACTAGGTTTAACTATTTCTTTTTTAGTTTTTAGAACTTTTTTTACCTTAGCTTCACTTACAGTTTTTAGAACTTTTTTCCTATTAAGCGTCTTTAACTTAGTTTTCTTAGTAATGTTTTTTACTTTAGTCACTTTATTAGTTTTTATATTTTTACTAAGCTTTTTATTTATTTTAGCTTTAGCAGTTTTTTTATTTATCTTTGTCATAATTATATAAAAAATTAAACTACCACAACTAGGAACTTAGCTGTTGCAGTTTTTTTAGTAACTTATCTGCCTCTTCCAAATTACCACCTTGTTCTAAGTGAGCTATTTCTCTTTCCAGATTTTTTCTTAATATATATTTATTAATTTTTTTTAACTCATCAATTAAACTAATAAGCTCTGCCTTAGCTTCAGAAAATTGCAAACTATAGAATTCTTTTTCACCAATAAGAACTAACTCTCTAACCTTGCTAAGTAGACTAGGATCTATCAACTCTAAAGAGTTACTAAAATTTTGAAAATTTAAACTATTATCTTTATTATAGTAGATAATTAACTGCTTGTAAAACTCTTTATTTAAATCATTGCTAATAAACACTGTATCTAACTCTGACGTAGCGTAAGAAATAATATCTTTAAATTTAAGCATTAAAGCTAAGCATAAATTAGAGAGCTTCTCTTCTCGACTAAGTTGCCTAACCTCCTTAATATTAATAGATTTATTATTACTATCAGTTGAAAAATAATTTTTTGATTTATTTTTAGAAATCATTTCACGTAATATTGAATATGACACATCTAATTTACTAGCTACTTGTTTAAGCCAGTAATCTTTCTCCACTTTATTTTCAATTTTAGAAATCATATTTATTATTTTAGTTGTTGCTTGACGTTTTTCTTCAATCTTAGAAATATCGTAATCTAATAGAACTTTATTTATATAATAATCCATCATTGATTTAGCTTCTTTAACTGCTTGAAAAAATAATTCTTTTTTTGTAACTATTAGTTCAGCCGGATCTTTTCCTTGAGGTAAAACAATTACTCTAACATTCATCTCTAAAGCTAAAGCCTCTATAATTCCCCTATCAGCTGCCATTTGCCCAGCACTATCCATATCAAAACATAAGGCAATGTTTTCACTATAGCGTTTAAGCAAAAGTAGTTGATCTTTAGTTAAAGCAGTACCTGAAGAAGCGACTACATTTTTAAACCCTGCTTGACTAGCTAAAATAACATCAGTTTGCCCCTCAACTACAATAGCTAAATTTTCCTTTCTAATTTCTAGCTTTGCCTTATCTAAACCATAGAGAACCTTACCTTTTTGAAATAATTCTGTCTCCGGACTATTTATATACTTACCACCTTTTTCTGAGGCCTCTGTATCGTATGGATTTACCCTACCTGTAAAAGCAATAACATTAGAATTTATATCAAAAATAGGAAACATTATCCTGTCACGAAAACGATTGTAGTAACCATTACCTGATTGTTTACTGCTTATAAGACCCGCACTAAGGATTTCTTTTTCACTATAAGAATTTTTTAAAAGAAAAAGCAATAGATCATCCCAACTATTTTGACTATAGCCTACGTGCCAATATTCAAGATTTGACTGGTCTAACCCTCTCTCTAGTAAATATCTACTCATCTTATCCCCTGATTTAGTGCTATTTAAAGATTTTACAAAGTAGCGACTAGCTAAATTCATAATATCAAGTAACCTAGATCTTTTAGAGCTATCTTGTTTTTTAAACTCTTTCAAAGTTATACCTGCTTTGGGCGCCAAAATTCTCAAAGCATCTAAAAAATCAATATTTTCTATCTCCATTATAAAACCGATCGCATCTCCGCCTTTACCACAACCGAAGCAATGGTAAATTTGCTTTTCCGGTGAAACCATAAAAGACGGGCTTTTCTCGCTATGAAAAGGACAGTTGGCCTTAAAATTAGCCCCAGAAGCTTTTAGTGGAATATAATCTCTAATTATATCAACTATATCTAGTCTATTTTTTATATCTTCAGCTTGACTCATATTTTAAAAATTTTGTTTAACCAAGACTTCTTTTTATTTTTCTTTAAATTTAACCTTTTTGCATCTTCTCCAGCATCACCTTTTCCAATTAAATTCATATCATCATTTATTTTTTCTTCAGATAACATTTCCTTATTATCACCCCGTCTATTATTTCCAGTTTTGCTAATTAAAGCTTGTTTAATAACATCAAGCTCTCTAGCTACTAAATCTGAATTATACTCACCACTATGAGCACTATGACCTTGATAGCTAGCTTTTTTTTGATCTAAATGAAGATTAAAAATATAGTTATTTTCATTTTCATCAACATACAAATGTAAACGTGGATAAAAATCAGGACCCAGTCTTTTAGCATAACTTAGCACTTGTCGCTTCCTATCAAAAATTTGTGCCCAAGCTAAAGATCTTAGGAATTTATCTGTATTAATATTTACTTTTTGTTTTGATACCTCTAAATTCATAGGATTTATTTAACTTTAAAAATATAAAACTTGTATATAAAAAAACTGTTTAGACCAACGATAAATGAAACCAGTGCTTGGGCTAATAAATAATAAATATTTAAAGAATCGACTAAAAATACCATAAGAAAGCCATTGATGAAAAAATTACCCAAATTAAGTACAAAGTAAGCTGAAATTTGCGATAAATATTTTTTTTGATAATTCCTAAATGTCCAAAATTTTTGCAAACTAAAGCTTAATGAAAAAGCTAAGGCAAAGGCTAGGCTAGTGGAAATAAATATGGACCAATAAAAAAGATCATAAAAAATAAAAATTGCTAACATATGAGCAAACGTTGCACTAGTACCTGAGATAACATACTTCAAAGATAACCTAAACCACTTCTTTCTTCTAAAAAAAGGCATTAATTTAAAGAGCCTAAATCTTATTCTATTGTATTTTTGAGAAAAAAACAAGCTTTAATGATTAATATTATATATATCTTACT
>CAYMGT010000041.1:0-6846 GCA_964390115.1 uncultured Gammaproteobacteria bacterium | reverse complement strand
ATAGAGTTAGCTTTAGCAGCCGCTTATCGCAAAGATTTTGGTGAAAAAAATCAAAATATTAAAGTTGAGTTTGATGTTAAAACCGGCACGTCTAAAATTTTTGATGTAAAAACTGCAGTTGAAGATTTTAGTGAAGAAGAACTTAAAAAATTGGAGGAATTAAAAGAGAAACAGCAAGCTGATTATGAGGCTAATAAAGATAAACCCTTTGTTGCTAATAAAAAAGATGATAAGGATTTAGAGGAAACAGAAAACGAAGAAGAGGAGATAAGAAAGTTTAATCCCCGCACAGAAATTCAGTTAAGTGAAGCAAAAATATTAAAGTCAGGTGTTAAGGTCGGCGAAGAGGTAGTTACTGATTTACCTGTTCCTGAAAGCTATGGAAGAATGGCCGCTCAGACAGCCAAACAAGTTATTGTCCAAAAACTTAGAGAAATAGAAAGGGATATGATTTTTAATGAATTTAAAGATAAGGAGAGAGAAGTTGTTAGTGGGGTTGTGCAAAGACATGAACCAAGATTTGTTTTAGTTGATTTAGGTAAAGCCTCAGGCTATCTTCCTTATGAAGAACAGGTTATGGGTGAGAGATATAATCCAGGAGAGAGAGTTAAGGTATATATTAAAGAGGTTAGGTTAGGTCATAAAGGGGCGGAAATTATTTTATCTAGAAAGAGTGAAGAAATATTGAAAAAAGTTTTTTATTTAGAAATACCGGAAATTTCTAATGGCTTAATTGAAATAAAGGGCGTAGCTAGAGAGGCTGGTTCTAGGTCAAAGGTAGCAATATATACTGAAGCGGAAAACGTTGATCCAGTGGGGTCTTGTGTTGGACAAAGAGGGGCTCGTATTCAAACTATTATAAATGAACTAGGTGGAGAAAAAGTAGATATTATTGAATATAATGAAGATCCTGCTAAATTTATTGTTAATTCATTATCTCCAGCGCAAATTTTAGAAATTAAACTAAATGAAACTGAAAGAAAGGCAATAGTAAAGGTGGCAGCTGATAAACTATCATTAGCTATTGGTAAAAATGGACAAAATGTTAGGCTAGCAGCTAGACTCACTGGTTGGAAAATAGATATTATTGCTGAAGAGATAGAAGATGAGAAACAAGAAGAAACTTTAAAAACCTCTGCTGATCTAGAAGAATTATCTGAAGAAAAAACTGAAAAAGTGGAAGAAGATAATGAGTCTAATTTAGAAAAAAAAGAAGTTAAAAAAGAAGTTAAAAAAGAAGTTAAAAAAGAAGTTAAAAAAGAAGTTAAAAAAGAAGCAAAGAAGCAAAAAAAAGAAGATACTAAGGATAAAGAGCTTAAAGATAGTGAAAAAAAGAAGACTAAAAAATAATAAGTTATATTTATGGAAAAGTTTTTAGAGACTGTAAGAAACTTAACTAAAAAGGATCCTAAGACTATTGTTGAAAGAACCTTAAAGGGCGTAGAAGAATTTGGTGAATTAGCAGAAGCAGTTTTATCTTCGGAAAAAGTTTCAGCTTGTGCTCATAAAAATTTAGGACAAAAAGAGGTTGTGGAAGAAGGAGTAGATGTTTTGTTGGTAACCTTTTCTGTTATTTTTCAAGCCAATCCAAATATTAACTTACAAGATTTAGAGGCACTTATGCTTGAAAAATGTAATAAATGGCAGAGATATATTAATAAATAATATAAATATTTAAATTTTAACTTTAAAATTATGGTAATCACTTTTTTAATTATTAGCAGTTCTCTTTTAGCTTTGATTTATGGAGCTTTAACTGCAAGATCTATCACTAAATTGCCTAGTGGTAATGATAAAATGATAGCTATTTCTAAAGCTATCCAAGAGGGAGCTAAGGCTTTTTTAGCTAGACAATACAGAACAGTGGCCATGGTAGCGGTGGTAGTGTTTTTAATTATTGGTTTTATACCTGCTTTAGGCTGGTTAACTGCTTTAGCTTTTTTAGCTGGTGCAATACTTTCAGGTTTAGCTGGATATATTGGTATGTGGGTCAGTGTTAGAGCTAATGTTAAAACTGCTGAAGCAGCCAGAAGTGGCTTAAAACAAGGATTAAATGTAGCTGTAAAAGGTGGTTCAGTTACCGGTCTTTTGGTGGTTGGTTTAGCTCTTTTAGGTACAGCTGGTTTTTATTTTTTAACTAAAGACTTACATGCTCTAATTGGTTTTAGTTTTGGTGGTTCTTTAATTTCTATTTTTGCTCGTTTAGGTGGAGGAATTTATACTAAAGCAGCTGATGTTGGAGCTGATTTAGTAGGAAAAGTTGAGGCTAGTATCCCTGAAGATGACCCTAGAAACCCAGCTGTAATTGCTGATAATGTTGGAGACAATGTTGGAGACTGTGCGGGTATGGCAGCTGATTTATTTGAAACATATTCAGTTACAGCTATTGCTGCTATGTTTTTAGGCTCTCTACTCTTTGCTGGTGATGTAAATGTTATAATATTTCCTTTAGCTCTTGGAGCTTTGTCTGTAGTTACTTCTATTATCGGAGTATTTTTTATAAAATTAGGAAAAAAGAAGAATATAATGAAGGCCTTGTACAAAGGACTTATAGCTACAAGTATTTTATCAGCTATTGGTTTTTATCCTTTGGCTAGATACTTTTTTGCCGATAATGCAATTTACTCAGCTACTAATATTTATCTAACTGCTATTATAGGACTAGTAGTTACGGGTCTACTAGTGGTTATTACTGAGTATTACACTTCCACTAAATATAAACCTGTAAAGAGTATTGCTAAAGCTTCTGAGACGGGTCACGGAACTAACGTAATCGCAGGACTAGCAGTTTCTTTGCAATCTACTTTGTGGCCAGTTTTAGTAATTGTGGCAGCTATTTTAGGTTCTTATGCTTTGGTTGGTCTATATGGCGTAGCTGTTGCGGCTGTTAGCATGCTGTCTTTAACGGGTATTATTGTGACTTTAGATGCTTATGGACCTATTACTGATAATGCTGGGGGTATTGCAGAAATGTCTGAACTAGGAGAAGAGGTTAGAAATGTAACCGATCCATTAGATGCAGTTGGTAATACCACTAAAGCAGTTACAAAGGGTTATGCTATAGGTAGCGCTGCCCTAGCTGCCCTAGTTTTATTTGCTGACTATACTCACTCTTTAGGTGATAAAGTACAATTCTTAATTAACGACCCCTATGTTTTAGCTGGATTATTTATTGGTGGTTTACTTCCCTTCTATTTCGCTGCTTTGTCTATGAAAGCAGTAGGAAAAACTGCTGGTTCAGTAGTTAATGACGTGAGAGCTCAGTTTAAAGAAAAGCCGGGAATAATGGAGGGTACCGAAAAACCTGACTACGGCAGAACTGTAGATATTGTTACTAAAGCTGCTATAAAACAAATGGTAGTTCCTGCCTTAATTCCTGTATTGACCCCTATAATTATTGGTGTTGGCTTTAGTAAGTTAATTAACCCTTTAGCTGGGCAACTAGCTTTAGGTGGTCTATTAGTCGGTTCTATTATTACTGGTATTTTTGTAGCTATTTCCATGACTTCAGGTGGGGGCGCTTGGGATAATGCGAAAAAATATATTGAAGATGGACATTTTGGCGGTAAAGGCTCTGAAGCTCATAAAGCTGCAGTTACAGGTGATACTGTTGGTGATCCCTATAAAGATACAGCTGGACCAGCTATTAACCCAATGATAAAAATCTTAAACATAGTAGCACTTTTAATAGTAGGACTACTCCTATAAACAAATAACTAATATTTCTTATGGATATTAATAAAAAAAATTTAGAAAAATCACAAGTAGAATTAACTGTAAATCTTTCTTGGCAAGAATTTGAACCCTATATTGAAAAAGGTGCAAAAAAATTGTCAGAGAAAATTAAAATTGAGGGATTTAGATCAGGTAAAGCTCCCCTAGAGATAGTTAAACAAAAAGTAGGTGAAATGGCTTTATTAGAAGAGTCTGCCTATATTGCTATTAATAAAACTTTAGATAAAGTTTTAGATGAAGGTGTGGATAAAAACTCTCAAGCCATTGGTCAACCTCAGATACAGATTAATAAGTTAGCTCCAGGTAATAATTTAGAATATAAATTAACCATAGCTGTTTTACCAGAAGTGGAGCTAGGTTCTTATAAAGATTTAAAAATAGAAGAAGAGAAGATAGAAATAGATGAGAAACAGATAGATAAGACCTTAAATCAGTTAGCGGAGATGAGGGCTCAGGAAAAAATTGTAGATAGAGAGCTTAAAGACACTGATAAAGCTATAGTTGATGTTTATTTGAGTCTCAACAATGTTCCTGTAGAGGGTGGACAGAGTCAAGACGTAGCTGTTGTTATGGGTAAAGATTATTTTGTCCCAGGTTTTGATAATAATATTTTAGGTGCTAAGAAAAACGAGGAAAAAATATTTAGTTTACCTTTTCCTGATAGTCATCATCAGAAAAATTTAGCTGGTAAAATGGTTGAATTTAAAGTTAAGGTAAAAGAAATTTATGAGAGAAACGTTCCCAAGGTTGATGATGATTTTGCTAAGGTTTTACAGTTTAAAAACTTAGAAGATTTACGATCTAACTTAGAAAAAAATGTTCAAGCTGAGCAAGAACAAAAAGCTAATCAGAAAACAGAGATAAAGCTACTTGAAGAAATACTAAAAAATGCTAAAGTTGGTGAATTGCCACAAGTATTAATTGATAATGAGTCAAATAACATGTTAGCTGAATTAAAAAAATCAATTGAGCAGCAAAATCTTAAATTTGAAGATTATTTGTCTAGTATTAAAAAAAGTCAAGATGAAATGAAATTAGATTTATTGCCTCAGGCAATAAAAAGAGTTAAGACAGCTTTAGTAATTAGAAAAATTGCTCAAACTGAAGAAATCAAAGTTTTAGATGATGAGGTTGATAAACAACTAGATGTAATTACAAAGCAAAACAAGGGCAATGATGAAGTAGAAAAAATGTTAAAGAGTGCTGATTACAGAAATTATTTACACAATCTACTTATTAACCAAAAGGTTATTAAGCAACTTAAGGAGTGGAATATAAAGAAATAATTAAATTATATGCCAAGTATAGCTTTAAATAGGCAAGCTAGACACAATTATGAGATTTTAGAAACTTATGAGACGGGAATAGTTTTGAAAGGTTACGAGGTTAAAGCTATAAAAGCGGGTACGGTTAATTTAAAAGGTAGTTATGTTAGTTTCAGGCAAGATGGAAAAACTAAAAAGACCGTACCTTATTTAATTAAGGCTCATGTGGGTAAATATAAGCCGACGGGAAATATAGAAACTTATAACGCAGAGAGAGAAAGAAAGCTACTTTTAAACACTAAGGAAATAGATTATCTCTTAGGTAAGACTAAAGAAGTAGGCTTGACACTTGTCCCTTTAAAGCTATATACTAAGCATAGTTTTATAAAGTTAGAGATAGGATTAGCTAAGGGTAAAAAACAGCATGATAAGAGAGAAACGATAAAAAGAAGAGATTTAGATAGGCGTTTCAATGCTTTAAAAAAACGAAAAATGTAGATATTAGGGGATGACCGGTATCGACAATAAACGTACCTTAAATATTCAGAGCGTGTTTGAGTTTACACGTAAATTCAGCTCAAAACTACAACTGCAAACAAATTTGCAAGCAAAGGCAAAGCTTTCTCATGGAAAGTTCCAGCCTTCGCTCCTGTTGCTGCGTAAAACCAGTAACCATCTGCCCGTTTTAGGCTTCAGAGGCGGAGTCAGGTGTCATATTAGAAGCTAGACTTAAAGATTTGTCTTTGACTTTAAGTTGAAACTTAAAAGACTAAGAAACAATCGCTTTTGTTCGGTTTTGATGATTGTTTTTATTTTTTAAACCGTTCTATCTCTGTAAAAGTATTTAAGAAACTTTGTTGCACGCGGGTTCAATTCCCGCCATCTCCACAGTTTCCCTAATATTATATTAAGCCGCGGTGGCGGAATTGGTAGACGCGTTGGACTTAAAATCCAATGATAGCGATATCGTGGGAGTTCGATTCTCCCCCGCGGCACTTAGAAAACTGTGGTTATCACAGTTTTTTATTATAAAGATGGTTATTAAATTTTTTTAGCTTGACTTTAGTTGTAGGGTTTAATAAAATAGAAGTATTGAAAAATGCGGGTATCGTATAATGGTTATTATATTACCTTGCCAAGGTAGAGATACGGGTTCGATTCCCGTTACCCGCTCAACGACAAAAAGCACGCTAAATTAGCGTGTTTTTGTGTTATATTCTTACAAGAAATTATCTTTTTCTTCGTTCAATTTCTTTCTTAATCCTTTCATCCAATATAATCTTAATATAAGATTGATAAGGTACATCTTTTTTATTAGAAAGACTTTTAAGTTGATCAAGCATGGTTAAAGGCAGACGTAAAGATATTGCCCTTGTAGACGGTTTTAAGTTAGGCAAAGCTGGATTTTTTTGAGCTTTTGACCAATCCATGTAATTACTTGATTCATTTTTAGCCCAGAAATCTCTTTCTTCATCTTCATTCTTAAATTTTGGAATTTTTTTAATTTTGTTCATATATTTTTTGTTCTTTTTTATTCATTTTATGAGCTGAAATTATCCTTATTTTCTCTTTTCTAATGGAAAATACAACAAACAATAATTTATCCTCAATCGTTCTCCCTAGAGCATAAGATCTTTTTTCTTTTTCTGAGTGGTTAAGGTCAGGATAAATAATTAAGGGTTGATTAAAAAAGATTTGTTCGCATTCTTCAGCCTTAATTTTATGTTTAATCCAGTTTTTATCAATATTCCACTTATTCCAATCAAATCCTATAATTTGTGATAATTTCAACATATTCTAATAAATTAATGTATATTTCTATTATATACAATATTTTTTAATATGT
>CAYMGT010000040.1:0-6952 GCA_964390115.1 uncultured Gammaproteobacteria bacterium | reverse complement strand
ATTATTTAAAAAATATGAAAAAAAAAGGATTTACCTTAATAGAGTTGTTAGTTGTAATTGCCATTATTGGTTTACTTTCAACTTTATCAGTTGTAGCTTTAAATAGCGCTAGACAAAAATCTAGAGATGCTAAACGTGTGGCTGATGTTAAACAAATTCAGACTGCGTTAGAACTTTATTATAATGATAACAATGGTTATCCATCTGCTTTAGCTGAGGGTGACGAATTATCTGCTAGCGGTATTATTTACATGAATGCTGTTCCTTTTGCTCCTACTCCATTTGACGGAACATGTACTGCTCTAAATAATCCTTACGCATATACCATGCAAGATAGTGGAGCTAGTTATACCCTGGCCTATTGTCTAGGGGCTGACACAGGAGAGGTTTCTTCAGGGGTACATACTGCTAATCCAGCTGGTATTCATTAGTTTATTTTAATTATTTAAATAGTTACAAGATAAAAAATCATTGTTAAGACAATGGTTTTTTTGTATTTTTATGTTATAATAAAAATAATTAAATTAAGTTTTAAATTTAAATTTTCTTAATTTTATGAAGCTAGTAAAATTAAATTCTACTGATAGACATAAATTAAATTCCTTTGTTTCAAAAAATGATAGATCACAGTTTTTACAAAGCTTCTATTGGCAAAATATAGTTAAGCTGGAAAATAAAGAAACAAATATCTTGGCTGTAGTAGATAGTGATAATAATTATCTTTTAAGTTCACTTCTTATAACTGAAAAAAATCGTTTTGTGAGTTATTATTACTGTCCTAGAGGGCCAATAGTTTGTCAGGAGTTGCTACAAGATAAAGATAGACTAAAAAAAGTTATATTTTTTTGGGAGAAAGAAGTCCAAAAGGTTTTAAATAAAGAAGCTTCATTTATTCGTATTGAACCCGATTTCCATTATGAAAGTAGGTTTAAAAAAGAAAAAACTTTAGCTATTCAAGCAGAGAAGACTTTACTTATAGATCTCAGTCAAAGTAAGGAAGAAATTTTAAAAAATATGCATCAGAAAACTAGATATAATATTAGATTAAGTCAAAAAAGAGGAGTTGAGGTAAAAGAGGGTAGAGATAAAAAAGATATAGATAAATTTTGGAAATTACTCAATACCACGGGGGAGAGAAATAATTTTGGACTTCACTCTAAAGATCATTATGAAAAAATTATTAAAGGTGGTGATGATAAAGTTAGTTTACTTTTAGCTTATCACGGAGATGAAGTTTTGGCGGGTGGACTATTTTCTTTTTTTGGAGATCAAGCAGTTTACCTTCATGGAGCATCTTCTAGTAGTAAAAGAAATTTAATGGCCCCACAAGCTCTACAGTGGGAGGCTATATTAAAGTCTAAGGAAAGGGGTTTAAAGTATTATGATTTTGGAGGAATTAGTGAAAAGTTGTGGCCAGGGGTAACAAGATTTAAATTAGGTTTTTCTGATTTAAAATATAACTATCCAGGAACTTTTGATCTTATTTTAAATGAGAAAAAATATTTAATCTATAAGTTTATCAGGAAAATTAGAAGAAAGTTAAGGTTTTAAAATTATGATTGAAATAAATAATGATAATAAAGAAAAGATTAACTCTGCGCTTTTAGTTAGTTTAGGAACTTTTGTTTTAAGTAAATATGACTTGTCCTCTAGTTTAGTTTCAGTAGCTTTCGTCTCTGGTGAGAGAATGAAGAGTTTAAATTATTCTTATCGTGATTTAAATAAGGAAACTGATGTTTTGTCCTTTTGTAGCTCTAAAGAAGAAAAAAATAAAGAAAATTTTTTAGGAGAAGTAGTTTTAAATTATAGTCAAATAAAAAGACAAGCCAAGGAATTAAATAATAGTTTTGAGCATGAGTTGGCTTTTATTTATATTCATGGATTGCTGCATCTTTTAGGGTATAGTGACGAGAGAGAGGGCGATAGAGTTAAGATGATAGAATTAGGAAACAGAATACTTCTTGAGTTTGAAAGACTTTAAATATATTATGAATTTTTTTAAGAGAAAAAATAAATTTAAAAAATTATTTAATAAAAGAAAAAAACATTTTTTGATGTTTTTTGTAGTTTTTATATTGTTTTTAGTATCTCTAAGTTTATTTATAAATCCTGGTAGTTTTGGATTATTAGTAAAAGGAGCATCAGGTTCAGATATAGATAATTTATCTGGTTTTGCTAAAGTGTTAGATGACGGTATGGAAAGTTCTTGGATAAGTTTTAATTGTATCAGTGATCCTTTTATAGGAGGACAAAATATTTTTACTTTTACTTTTCCACTATTTTTTTCCTTTCCTAGTTGTCAGGAGAGTGATTATGGTGTAAATATTGAGCCTGATGGTAGCTTTACAGGTTTTGCATTGTCAGATAAATATGGTTATATAGATTTTGCTCCAGCAGGATCGCCGCAAATGCCTCAGTATAGTTCTTCAACGGGGCTCATAACTGGTTTTGCTAAAATAACAGATTTAGGTGAAAGTGGTTGGCTTAGATTGCATGAAGAAATTGGTCAAACTTATGACGGTGTAAGCGTAGATGATTATAATGGAGATTTACGCGGCTATGCTTATAATGAAACTATTGGTTGGATTAGTTTTAATTGTGATGATGAGAGCGTGTGTGGTACTTCAGAGTATAAAGTTAATTATTATAGACCATTAATTGCTAACGATTTATCAGCTCCTAATTGGAGTATAGCTCAAGCTTGTGAAACTAGATTACATCATAAGGCTGTGTTACGTTGGGATTTTACAGGAGACCCTCAAACTGCTTATCAAATTATTGTAGATAATGATCCAATTATAGATGATGATGAACCTATTTATAATACAGGTAAAAGAATAAGTGAAAGTAGTCAGTATGTTTGTCCTAATTCAGGTGATTCATGTGAATTAGCTAGAGAAATAATCTATAGTCATAGCGATTCTTATTATTGGTGGCTGAAGCTTTGGGATACTCATGACGCGGAGACTGAATGGGTCCAATTTAATACCACCCTAGGTCACGTATTAACAGACAATGTAGTTGAAAATAATACTGAGAGCTCTAATCCAAATTTAACCTTCACCACCTTTAAACATGCTATGCCAATAGTTAAATTTACTTGGGAGCCAGAAGAAATTAACATGGGAGATGCTATAAATTTTAATAGTAATGACTCAGGTTCTTATTTGGATGATTATTATGGAGGAGAATATTATAATGCGTGTGACCCAACTACAAATCCTTGCCAATATGTATGGGCTGTAGAAGGTAATGCTTATATTTCTAGTCTTACAAATGCTACAACTACAATCACTTTTAATTCTATAAGTTCTAGTGATAGAGTTTCTTTGCAAATTACAGATTCTGATAATTATATTTGTTCTACTAGTACGGGCTTATTGGATGTTAATTTAAATTTACCAGATTGGAGAGAATCTTCGGGTCCATATTAATATATTAATTATGACAAGTTATAAAAAATTAGGGTTTACTTTGCTTGAAATGCTGGTTACTATAGCGATTATAGCTATTATGACCACTTTATTTTTAGTTAATTATAAGGTAAGTAATGATTCATATATTGATAAAAAAGCTATTTCCGATTTCATTGCGACTGGAGAGACGGCTGTCTATAAAGTTTTGGGCTATAATGATACTGAGGGTATGGAGAATACGTTTGAAGTTAGCGGTTGGGCCGTATCTGTTGAGAATGAAAAAAAATATATTTTATTTCCTACTGTTGGTAATTTTTTATTATACAATAAAAAACCAGAATTAGAGCCTTATTTTATAGAAAATAGTTTACCAGGAGATATGATTTTTACTAAGGTTAATGGTTGTAAGGTATCTTTTTCTACCGGGGAAGTTTCTGAAGCTTCAGAAGATCTTTGGCTTTTTGATACAGCGGAAAATAGTGGTAGAGTTTATTATGTCTATAGTTATGATGCTAGCGATTCTCAAACTTTTAATTATGTATCTAATTCATATTTTCCTCTTTTAACTGGTATATACCGATTGCCTGGGAAATATGCTACCTGGGATTGTGCAAATTTTTATTTTAAGAATACTAAAACACAAGCAGAACATTTAGTTAGAATGTATTCTGGTGGATTAATTGAGCAAATATATTAATTTTATGATTTATAATTTTAAAAAAAACGGGTTTTCTTTAGTGGAAGTTATGGTGGTTGTAGCAATTATTGGTACAGGAATGTTAGCTGTAGCCACTTTAGTGAAACAGTCTATACAGGTTAATAATATTAGTAAAAGTCAACTAATTTCTCAAGAATTAGCGCAAGAGGGAATTGAGTTAATTCGGTGGGTAAGAGATAATAATTTTTTAGAAGCTGGTTATCAAGGGTCAGTGCCTTATTGGTTAAATAATATTGAACCGGGTACTTATCGTCTGAGTTTTTCTATGGATTATCCAGAGCCTATTAGCTCTATAGATGAGGGACGATTACAGGTTATAGAAAGCGGTCCTTACGAAGGCTTCTTTGATCATAATTCAGTTTATTTAGATAGTAGTTTTTATAGAAAAATAGACATAGAATTTATTCCTGATTCAGGCGGTAAAGCAGTTAGAGTTGTTTCTACTGTTAAATGGTTAGAGTCTGGGCAAGAATCTTTATATAGCTTAGAAACTATTTTATATGATTGGTATTAAAAAAAATTACAAAGGATTTTCTTTATTAGAGGTGTTACTAGCTACAACAATTTTTGTTGTTGTTATTATTTTATCTAGTCAGATTTTTGTTATGACTATAAAAGGTTCTAATAGAGTTAATAAGAATTTTTTACTTCAAGAAGACTTAAAAACTTTCACAGAATCTGTTTTTAGGGAAATAAGAATGTCTAATATTAAGGAAGGTAATATTAATCCTCAACAGCCGAATCAAATGTTTATAAATTATAGTAGGGATGTTAAATATGATCCTTTGTCTGGAATTATTTTTACAGATACTTATAATGATAAAACATATATTTATTTAATTTATGATGAAGAGTTTAGCGTAAATAGAGTTATATGTCATAAATCAGGAAATGCTCTTTATACTAGTTATTTCTTAACTCCTCATTCTGTTAATGTAGAATATTTAAGGTTTATAATTAGAGAGGAGTTTTCTGGTGGAGATCATTCAAAACAACCCATGGTAACAATTTTTATGAAAGCGAGAACTAATACAGGAGAGGATGAGGCTGAGATGTCTTTACAAACCACTGTAAGTACAAGAATTTATGAATAACAAAAAAAATAGTAATAAGTTTAAAAAAAGGGGTAGTGCTTTAATGATGACTGTTATTTTATTATCAAGTATGATGTTAGTAATTTTTATTTTTTTTGAATCTATAGATACTTCAATTAAATCCTCTAAATCTAATAAAAACAGTATCCAGTCTTATTATGCTGCTGAATCAGGGATAGAAGAGTTTTTATTTTATACTTTAGTAGATGCAACTCCTTTACCCTCTGCTTTAGGGGAGATTTTTTCTGGTACATTGGATAATGGAGGAGATTATTCAGTAAGGTGCGTTCAATTATCCCCTGTAAGGATAAAATCTTTTGGTTTGTTTAATAATTCATACAGATCAGTAGAATTAGATTTCTAGTTCAATGTATAATAATTAGTTTTAATTTTTTATCTAAGAGAATAGGTTATATTATTTTATTGGTCAAATTATTATAGCCTACTTTTTCTTGACCAACAAAAAAGCAGACATTTTATGTCCACTTTTTGGGGTACAGTTCAAAGGGATAGTCTCTTTTTATATGGGAAGTACGCCATTTTTTTCTTAATTATTTTTTATTTACACTATTTTGAAAAAATGCTAATATATTATTATAAAGCTTAATATATCTTCATGCCTGAAGACAAGAAAATAAAGGGTAAGTATAGCTTAAATATTAGTTTTAAAACAGGGAAACAGGGAAGAAATAAAAACGTTTCTTTCGCCTTGTCTTTTTTTATTGTTTTATTATCTTTTTTATATATAGCTAACTCTGTTTCAGCTGCATCTGCAAACTCCTACAATAAATCCTTTGGTGATAGTTTAAATGCTAGTGAATGGAATAACTTAGCTGATGATTTTGTTAATGCTTTTGACAATGACACCATGAACGGTTCTTTAACCATCTTCAGAAGTAGTGGTGATAATGGAGAGCTAAAATTAGACAGTGGACTTTTTAACCATTGGGGAATTTATCAGGATAGAACTACTGAAGATTTGAGATTTTGGAATAATGACACTGATAATCTTTTAACTTTAACAAATAGTGGAAACATTGGCATAGGCACAACCTTACCTACCAATCCTTTAACTATTAATGCTCCTGTAGGTGATAATCTTTCTAATATCCCTTTTTTATTTATTCGAAATACAACTTTAAGCAGTACCTTAGTTAGTTCTATGTTGAATTTAGCTAAGACAAGTAATAACATGACCGATGGTTTTGGTTCTCGTCTACTTTTTGCTCTTCAAGACAATACTGCCGGAGGTTCTACTAATATTGTAGCTGGTTTAGGCGCGGTTAGAAGTGGAGCTGATAATAGTGGTACTTTAGTTTTTCAAACATATAATAATGGATCAGTGGGAGAAGCTATGAGAATAAATAACCTAGGTTATGTTGGTATTGGCACTTCTAATCCGCAAGCTAGCTTAGATTTAGGGGGCGGAGAAGGAGGTAGAATTATTGGTTTAAACACTGATGCATCTGCTATTAGAGGAGATAGCGACGTTGTACCTAAGAAATGGATAGAGGAAAATTTTACGCCAGTAACCGGTGGAGGTTATTGGCAAGTAGGGGGCAATACTTTAACAGCTAAAAACTATATTGGCTCAACTTCTAATCATGATATAGGTTTTAAAACTAATAATACTGAAAGGGTAACAATTTTGGCGGGTGGTAATGTGGGTATTGGGACGATTAATCCGGCAGGTAAATTAGATGTTCAAGATGGAACCGGAACTC
>CAYMGT010000039.1:0-7379 GCA_964390115.1 uncultured Gammaproteobacteria bacterium | reverse complement strand
GATAGATTATCTAAATACATTATAGCATATTTATATATATTTGTCAATGGTTTAAACTTTCTTTAACTTATACTATACTATAGATATATAATTAATATAATATATGGATATAAATTCACTCCCAAAACCAGATGCAGACTTTGAAACTAAAGTAGGCGCTTCAAGTTTTAGACTTAAATTAAAGAACTTAACTCGTCATGGAAAATACAAGAACTTGCAAGATAACTTAGAAGCAATTATTGAGACAATTGATGACTATGAAGACTATATTCAAAATGGTAAGTTTGGTAGATCTATGCGTTATAGGGCTTGGTCAAAAATTAAGAAAAGGACTGAAAATCTTAGTCGTGACGATGAGAGGGAAATAAAAAAAATATTGAAATATTTAGGTAAATAATTATGTTTTTAAGTACAGTTTTATTTTTACTAGGTTTTGTTTTACTTATAAAAGGAGCCAATTTTTTAGTTATTGGTTCTTCTTCTATTGCTAAAAAATTTGGATTCTCCTCTATAATGATTGGCTTAACCATTGTGGCGTTTGGCACATCATTGCCTGAATTAATAGTTTCTGTTTTAGCTTCTTTAAGTGGTAGTTCAGATTTAGCTATAAGTAATATTATTGGCTCTAACTTTTCTAATACTTTGCTTATTCTAGGAGCTACGGCCTTAGTTTCTCCACTTTTGGTAAAAAAGCAGACTATTTATAGAGAAATTCCATTTTCTCTACTGGCAATTATTGCTGTTTTTATTTTAGTTAATGATTTTTTAATAGAAGGTGGTCTTATAAACGGTTTAGCTCGTATGGATGGTTTAATTTTGATATTATTTTTCATAATCTTCCTATATTATACCTTTAGTTTAAAAAAAGACCGAGATTATAGTCTGAATAATTTAAGAATTAATTCAAAAGGGTCTGAGATAAAACGTTATAAAAACTGGCAATCTGCCTTATATATTGTTTTAGGCATGGTAGGTTTGTTTGTTGGTGGTCGTTGGATTGTTTCGGGAGCAATAGAAATAGCTGAGTTTTTTAGTCTTAGTGAAGCATTAATTGGTCTAACAGTGGTAGCTATTGGAACATCTTTGCCTGAGTTGGTGACTTCAGTGGTAGCTGCTAAAAGAGGTGATGCTGATATGGCGGTGGGCAATGTTATAGGTTCTAATATTTTTAATCTTTTGTGGATATTAGGTCTTAGTGCTACTATAAATCCTATATACTATAATGATAAGTTAAATTTTGACATTCTGTTACTTATAGTAGTCACTCTTGTATTACTACCACTTATATACGCAGGAAAAAAGAATATTTTAACTAGACGTGAAGGCATTATTCTTTTATTCATGTACGGGTTATATATTTTGTACATAAGTTTGCGAGGTTAAAAAAATATATCAAAAAAATATGTTAATAAAAAAAGCAGAAGAAATTGAAATTATTTCCCAGGGAGGAATAATTTTAACTACAATTTTAAACAAAGTTTTACAGCAAATCAAGCCAGGCGTAAGTACAGAAGATTTAGAGGATTTAGCCGTAGTGGAAATAGCTAAGGCTGGAGGTCGCCCTGCTTTTAAAGATTATCCTATGGGTGGTGATTTATTTTTCCCCACAGCCCTTTGCACCTCTATTAATGAAGAAGTAGTGCACGGTACAGCTATTCCGGCAAAAATTCTACAGTCAGGAGATATAATAAGTGTAGATATAGGCATGGAGTGGCCTTATAAAAAAGGATCTTCCTGGCAAGGTAAGACTTGGCCGATAAATAAATATAGTGAAGGAGGGGGTTTCTATACTGATATGGCTAGAACAGTAGCGGTAGGTAAAGTTAGTTCAAAAGCTCATAAATTAATGAAAGTTACTAATAAATGCTTAGAGGCAGGTATTTCTCAGGCTAGGGCGGGTAACACTTTAAATGATATTGGTAAAGCAATTGAGACTATTGCTCTTAAGGCTGGCTATGGTGTAGTTAGAGATATGGTTGGTCATGGTGTGGGTTATAGAGCTCATGAACAACCAGATGTATATCATTACTCTATTGGAGAAAATAGTTATTTAAATAAAGAATTGAAAGAAGGTATGGTTATTGCTATTGAGCCGATGATAACAGAGGGGACTTGGAAAATAAAGGAAGGTAATAATGACTTTAGTATTATAACCGCAGATAAAAAATTAAGTGCTCATTTTGAAAATACCTTAACTATAACTAAAAATGGTCCAAGAATATTAACTAGAGTGTAATATGAGTAAAGTTGAAAGAATTTTAGCAGTAGACTGGGGTAGTCAGAGAATTGGTTTAGCTATAGCAATTTTAGAGGCTAATTTAGTTTTACCATTAATGGCTATAAGTAGTTTAAAGGAATTAAAAAAGATTGCTTCTGTGGAACAAATAGATTTACTAATAATTGGTAATCCTTTAAGTTTATCAGGAGAAAGTAATAATAAATCAGAATTTAATAATTTTCTAAACGCACTAAAGGAAAAAATTTCTTTACCTATAAAGCTTTTTGATGAGCGTCTTAGTTCTAAACAAGCCGATGTTTTACTAGGTAAAATTGATAAAAGTAAAAGAGATTCTGTGGCAGCAATGGTTATTTTACAGTCTTATTTAGAAAAAAATGGATAAAAATTCACAAATTATTAGTGCAATAGTTTTAAGAGTTGAAGCAATTAAGGATAATGATTTAAGAGTGCTGGTCTATAGTCAAGAAGAAGGGAGGTTATCTTTGTCTATGCGGGGAGCTTTAAAAAGCCATTCTAAGCTATTAGGACACGTACAACCACTATCTTTAACTACTTTAATGTTAATTAATGGAAAAAGTGGTCAGTATATTGTAAGCGCTAAAAATATAGAAGCTCATTTAAATATTAGAAATAACTTAAAATTACTACAGTTAGCAGGCATGTCACTTGGGTTTTATGGGCAGTTAATTAGAAGCAATTACATTGAAAATAATTTATATTTACTTTTAAGAGATTGGTTAAATTTTTTAAATAATGATAAATTAACACTTAGCCCTATAAATTTTGAACTCTATAATCTGGCTTTTAAATTTAAATTTGTCTTTTATTTAGGACTATTTCCTGAGATTAAAATTTGTTCAAATTGTCATAGGCATTTATCCAAGTGCCAAGAACCCTTTTATTTTAACAAAACTCAAGGAAGATTTAGCTGTAGCAAAGAAAGAGGTAGTAAAGAGACTGCACTTTCTTTAAATTGTTTAAAATTAATGAATTTTTTGAAAGTTGAAGATTTTAGTAAAATAAAGAGGCTTTTAGTTTTAGAAAAAGATGCGTTGTCTTTAGTTATTTTATGGCAAGAATATATGATTTTTCAATTTAGAGATAGTTTAGCTAAAGATTCAACGCTCTTAAATTAAGTTATTTTAACTTGCTAAAAAGTATAAAAAAAGTTAGTATTTAATTATATAATTACTATAAACAAATATGTTAAGAACTCATCATTTAGGTCAATTGAATAAAGATTTAGCTGGAGAAGAAGTAGTTTTAAGTGCTTGGGTACAGTATTTTAGAAAGCATGGGTCTTTAATTTTTTTAAATTTACGAGATCACTATGGCTTAGTTCAAGTTAAATTAGATAAAGATAGTTGTTTAGAGGCTTTTTCAGAAGCGGAAAAATTAAAACACGAGTGGGTGGTGCAGATTAAAGGTATGGTTTGTTTACGGCCAGAGAATATGGTAAATAAAGATATGGAGTCTGGAGAAATTGAAATTGAAGCTAAGGGTTTAGAAATTTTAAATTCCTGTGAAGTTTTACCTTTTGAAATTAGTGAAATAAAAGCGGGAGAAGCTAATGAATCATTGAGGTTAAAATATAGATTTTTAGACTTACGTAGGGATAAATTACAAAATCTTTTAAAAACTAAAGCAAAATTTTTTAAACATTTTAGAGATTACTTTACTAAAGCCGGTTTTTTAGAAATTCAAACACCTATTTTAGCTAACTCATCCCCTGAAGGAGCTAGAGATTTTTTAGTGCCATCTCGTCTTCATCCAGGTAAATGCTATGCTCTACCTCAAGCTCCTCAGCAGTTTAAACAACTGTTAATGGTGGGAGGAGTTGATAAATATTTTCAGATAGCTCCTTGTTTTCGAGACGAGGATCCTCGTCAAGATCGAGCTTATGGAGAGTTCTATCAATTAGATATGGAAATGAGCTTTGTAGAAATTGATGATATATTTAAAGTCATGGAGCCTTTAATGAAAGAGCTTACAGAAAAATTTTCTAATAAGAAATTAATGGCTTTAAACTCAGATAGTAGTTTTAAACGTATAGCTTGGAAAGAAGCTTTAAATAAATATGGCAGTGATAAGCCTGACCTAAGGTATTCTTTAGAGATATCTGATGTAAGTGAGCTTTGTCATAATTCAGGTTTTAAGGTATTTGATGATAATTTAGCTAAAAAAGGTGTAGTTAAAGCTTTATGTGTTTCTGATTCTAGTCAATTTAGTAGAAAAATTATAGATAAGTTAACAGAAGAAGTTAAGAAAAAAGGCGCTAAAGGTTTAGCCTATTTAATTATCTCTGAAGATCTTAGTTCAAGTTCACCGATAGCTAAGTTTTTAGGTCCGAAAAAAATTAGAGAAATTGTTGATTATTTAGATGCTAAAAGTGGAGATATAATATTTTTTAGTTCTGATATGTGGAAAGTAGCTTGCGAATCTTTAGGAGTGGTAAGATCAGAAATTGCTAAAATGTTATCTTTAACTGATAATAATTTAGCTGCTTTTGCCTGGATAGTAGATTTTCCTATGTATGATTATAGTGAAATAGAAACTGGTAGAATTGATTTCAGTCACAATCCCTTTTCTATGCCTCAAGGGGGATTAGCTTCTTTAGAAAGTAAGAATCCTTTAGATATTTTAGCTTATCAATTCGATTTAGTTTTAAATGGTTTTGAAATTTCATCAGGAGGTATTAGAAACCATAGGCCCGAGTTAATGTATAAGGCTTTTGAAATTGCTGGTTATAGTAAGGAGCAGGTATATGAAAAGTTTGGTGCTATGATAAAAGCTTTTTCTTATGGCGCTCCACCTCATGGTGGCAATGCCCCAGGAGTAGATAGGCTTTTAATGGTTTTACAGGATCTAAATTCTATTAGAGATATTTATGCTTTTCCTAAAAATGGTCAAGGGCAAGATTTAATGATGCAAAGTCCTTCTAAGCCTAGTGAAAGAGAATTAGATGAATTACATTTAAATTTTAAAAAAGATAAAGTTTAGACTATATTATATAAATTAAACAATTTATATATTATTGGATATAAAAAAAGCGATCTTTTACGGTCGCTTTTATTGAGAATTTTATCCAATCTTGTAGAATAAGTGGGCACGTTTTTTGCATCAATTTTCTTTTTAAAACTAAGTTATTATGATATAATTATAGTAAGATATAATTAAAAATATACTTATGGTTAAGAAAAAAAAGACTAATAAAAAAGATAAGATACCGTCTAAGGTAAAATCATATTTAGATAAGGCAGGTATTTCTCATAAAATTTTAGAACATAAAACTGTCTATACCGCTATTGATGCAGCTAATACTTTAAATAAGAAATTTTCTGAAATAGCTAAAAGTTTAATAGTTAAGGCGGATAAAAACTATTATTTAATATTATTACCAGCTGACTATAATTTAGATACTGAGAAGCTTAAAAAAGTTTTGAGTAAAAGTGGAAATAAGGAAATTAAGACTATAAAAATTCCTGGCGAGAAGATAGTTGATAGCGCCTTAAAGATTAAAGCTGGGGCTCTAAGTGCTTTTGGTAATTTATATAAATTACCAGTTATTATAGATAAAAAATTAGCTAAAATTAATAAGGCAATTTTTTCATCTGGTAGCTTGAATCATAGCGTAGAAATGGCTGTTGAAGATTTTGTTAAATTAGAAAATGCTGTTTTAGATAATTTTGGTATTAAGAAAAAAATAAAAATAGAAAAAATACCTCAAAAAAAAGTTAAAAAAACGGTTAAAAAAAAGACAAATACTAAGGCAATAAAAAAAGTTAAAAAAAATAAAAAATAATTTAAATATTTTTAAGCAACTTTTATGAAAAAGAATTTATTTTTAGGACTACTGATTATATCTTTTTTTGCTTTAGTTTCTGTAGCTTACTATTTTTCTAGTAATTTTTCACAACTAGTCAGTAACGATAGTTCTTATTTAAAAGTTGCTTTAGCTTCTGATAGAACGTCACTTACTTTTCAGTGGCAAAAAAATGATGATGATACTACCTACTATAAGCTCTATCATGGAGTTCGTTCTCTTATCTATGGAGAATCTATACAAACCAATTCTAATGTGTCTAGTTTGATTTTAGATATTAGTAAATTTAGCACTTTCGATCATTATTTTGTCCTTTCAGCAGTAGATTCCTATGGTAATGAAAGTGAAAAATCTCCTGAAATATATATCAATTTAGATCCTAATGCCCTGGGTTGTGGTAATGGGTTATTAGACGAGGGAGAAATTTGTGATGGGAATTATAAGTTGTGTGAAATAAATGGCTATGTTGGACAAAGACCATGCGTGAATGATTGTTTGGGTTGGGAAGTAAATTGCCAAGCAATAGGTACTTGCGGGGATGGAATTGTTAATGGTCCTGAGGTCTGCGAAGGTTCAGGTGTGGTAAATTGTAATTTTAATGGTTATTTGGGTGAAACTCAGTGTAATCCACTTACTTGTCAGTATACAGGGGCTTGTGATATTGGAAGTCAATTTTGTGGTAATGGTCAGTTGGAAGGCTGGGAAGAGTGCGATGGGACTAGCTTACCATGTGTTGTGGGTGGGTATCCCGGAGAAAAAGGTTGTGTAGATTGTTTACTTTCAGATGCTTGCGTTAAAATACCTGTTTGTGGAGATGAATACACAGACCCTTTAGAGGAATGTGATGGATTTGGTCAAGGATGTACAGTGGGTTTATATGGTGGATTTTCTTCTTGTGTTAATTGTCAGTATTCATCTTGTGATATAGGTGGTCAAGCTTGTGGAAATAATATACTTGAGGGTCAAGAGGAATGCGATGGTAATAATATAAGTTGCTATATCAGTGTGGGTAATTATTTAGGTGAAAGAGAATGCTTGGCTGATTGTTCTGACTGGGGATCTTGTCAGAGTGACCTCGAGTGTGGAGATGGGATTGTAAATGGTAATGAAGCTTGTGATAAAAATGGTCCATCTCAAGCTTGTAATGACCCTAATGGATATGAGGGTGGAGAACAATTTTGTAAGAATGACTGTTCTGGCTACGGTACTTGTGGTTCGAATTTATCTTGTAACGATGGCACGCTTAGTAATCCTCCTGAGCTTTGTGAAATAAATGATAATCAAATATGTGAAATAAATGGCTATAGTGGAAATCAA
>CAYMGT010000038.1:0-7969 GCA_964390115.1 uncultured Gammaproteobacteria bacterium | reverse complement strand
TTATCTTATCTAACTATATTATAGCATATTTATATAACTTTGTCAAGTTCTGCAGGCTGTATTCTACCGTGAACCTTAATTAATTAAAGAAATGCTTGAATAATTTTTTTGATTATATAGAGAAACTTAAATGTGATATATAATAATAGTTGGATTTTTTTATCTGAAAACTTAAAAATTGTATTGAAAAATATAAATATCCCCATCGTTAAGTTGATAAAAATCATCAGCCTCAATTTTTGCCTCCTCGACTAATCTTTTGAAACCCCACCAATATTTATTTAAAACTAAAAATCCTTTATCAACACTCGCTATAGTAGTAGCCTCTTTTATATTCTCTCTTGATGGGTAGTCATAAACCATTTTTAAATAATATGGATAGAGTGGTCCACTGGTTGGAATAGGGTAGAAGTAAAGATCGTCTTTAATGTATCTATTGAAACCAAAAGTTTTTAAAGCAGCTACACTTACTTGTTGATTAGCTAGAACTATATAACCTTTGTCTTCTTTTTCTTGTGCTAAATCTTCGATGAAGCTAACAGTTTCTAAATCATAAGTTGAAAGAGAAAAGCTATGTGAATTAAAGTACTTATCCACTCGAGGATAACTGGAATATACTGAAGCTAATATACTAAAACTAATAATTGAAAGAAAAAATAGCTTAATTATATTATTTTGCTTTTTAAGTTTTAGAAAAAAATCATGAAAAAAGATTATAATAATTGGTAAAGAAAATAATGAGCTAAGGATAAGTAATCTTTGACGATAATAATCTCTTTCATAGTCAATTAAAAAATCAAAACTTATATACTGACTTATAACATAAGATATAAATAAAGCTATAGACATTTTTAAACTAATAGATAAGGTAGGTGATATCTTTTGATATTTATTTTTCCAAATTAAAAAACCTGAAATTATAAGTAGTAAAATAATTAAAGGCAAATTAAAGCTATACAGGTAATTTAAGTTTAAAATTATATCTTCGTGCCCACTAAGGCTTAAAGAGCGAAAGAGGTCGAATTTAAAAATTGGAAAAAACTTAAATTTAAAGTTATTGATAAGTAAGAATGAGCTGGGAATAGCTATAGCTGTTACAATATAGATAAAATAAGAGAGAATATTTTGTCTTTTAATGCCAATTTCTTTTTTAAAATAGTAAATAATACTTAAAAAAGTAAAGATTAGAGCGGGTATTCCTGCCAGTGGGTGTATAAAAAATGTAGTCACTGATAAAAGGGAGGCAAGTAGCAAATTTTTTTTATCTGAAATTAATCCTAAAAATATTGTAATTAAAAGAAAACTATAAGCTAAGTTTTGTGGAGTGGTAATTGTAAATAGAGAAATTGGTAAAATTAATAATGCTAATAAAGCTAGAGCATTGTTGGAGTTAAAAGTTTTTTTATACCAGTGATATAGAGAAAAAGGGATAAAAATTGCTGAGAAGCTTGGCACAAGATACTGATTAATTAAACTGACAGGGATAGAGCTAATTTGATTTAAAAGTATTATTAAAACATACTGTCCAGTGTAGTAGAGTGTTTTAGGAGAAATTTCTCCTAATTCTATTATCGCTTTAATTCCTGCTTCATGAATAAAGGGATCAAAGCCATAACCTAAATGATATATTAAAACTGCAATAGATGAGGCAGTAAAAAATAACAGAGTAAAAGATAGTAATTTGAATTTTAAATTTTTATAGTTAATTATTAAGGTGGAGATAATTAACACCAAGAAAGAAAGGAAGAAATTGTTGTTTATATACTGCCAAGGAGAATTTAAACTATTTAGATTTTGGGCAGATAGAATATAGATCCAAGATAATATTAGAGAAAGAGTAAAAATTAAGTGAACAATTTTAAATTTTTTGATGAGTTGTTTTTTTTGATAGTTATTATTTATATTGAAGAACTTGCTGTATATAAAAATGGAGAAAATTAAGGCTAGAACGAAAGAAATTAGTTGAAAATACCAAAAAAAGTTAAAGAGCCAATAAAAAATTGAGGCAAATATAATCAAGGAAGCTATAAAGCTCAAGCTAAAAAAATAAAGTTTTTCTATGATTGTATTCATATAAATATAATAGCAAATTCTTGATTAAATTGGTATTTTTTGCTAAGGTAATATAAAATTATGAAAATTAAAATAGTTCAGATATTAAAATTATTATTAAAAAATTGGCGCTTATTAGTGGTAATTTTTTTATCTATTTTGTTTTTCTTTATAGCCTCTTCCTTTAATTACATTAGTCAAAGTCCAGATTATGTTAAATGGGGATCACCTGACGAAAATGCTAACTATATTTTCTCTAAAGTATATGCAGAGCAAGATAAACTAAGTATAGAGGAAAAATATAATCCTCAAGTTGCAGGACTGATTGCCCCTCGGAGCTTTAAAAGTGATGCCAATTATTTAAAGCCAATAAGTTTTTTGGGTTTAACTCTAATTTATGGTAACCTAGCTAAAATTTTTTCAGTAGAAGCTTTACCATACTTTACCCCTTTCTTTGCTGGTTTAGGAATAATATTTTTCTTTTTACTGATTAAAAGGATTTTTAATGAAAAGATAGCTTTCCTGTCAAGCTTATTACTCTTTTCTTTTCCCGTTTATATTTATTATTCTATGCGTAGCTTGTTTCATAATGTTTTATTTATCGTATTTGTTATAATAACTTTATTCTTTCTGACATATATTAGGCAAAAGAATCCTGTTAAATTAACTTGGAAATATTTTAAAAATAATTTTTTTAATTTCAAACTAAAGAACGATAGATATATTTCATTGATAGCATCTTTTCTGTCGGGTTTATTTTTAGGCTTAGCTTTAATAACTAGAACATCAGAGGCTCTTTGGTTTATTCCTGTAATTTTTCTAGCTTGGATTTTTTATTTTCGCTCTATTAGTTTGTCTAAGATATTACTGTTTATTTCTGGACTCGGTTTGGGACTTCTGCCCATGCTTTACTATAACCAACTGTTATACGGGGCCCTTTGGCAAGGAGGCTATAGTCAAATGAATGAATCATTGAGTCAAATTGGTCAAGCTAGCTCTCAGGTGTTTAAATCTAGTATTTATAGTAAATCTGGATATTTTGCTCAAGCTTGGAATGTTTTAAAAGAAAATATTTTTTATTTTGGTTTTAAGCCTTGGCAATCAGTTATGGTTTTTTACTTATATTTTATTAAAATGTTTTGGTGGATATTTGCTCCTGCTTTTTTAGGTTTTCTACTGCTTATAGGTAAAATACATAAATGGCCTAAAAAATATTGGTATTATATTTTAAGCTGGATATTTTTATCTTTAGTTTTAATTTTTTATTATGGTAGTTGGAAATTTACCGATAATCCTGATATTACTAGTCATACTATAGGTAATTCTTACACTCGCTACTGGTTACCAATTTACTTAGGAGCTTTGCCATTGGCAGCTATTTTCTTAGATAAGTTTAGTTCTTATTTTTTCAAAAAAATAAAAATTGTAAATTTTTTGTTTAGGCAAGCAATACTATATAGTTTATTTATTTTTATATTCTTAATATCATTTTGGTTTTTGATTTTTGGCTCAGAAGAGGGAATTTACTACACTTATTTAAAGTTTAATAAAGAAAAAATTAATATAGAGGAAGTTTGGCAAAACACTGAATACAATAGTGTTATAATAACTCAGTATCACGATAAATTACTTTTTCCTGAAAGGAAAGTGGTAAATGGTCTTTTAAGTGATAATAATATGAATTATTATTATGCTAAAATTGCTCAATATTTACCTTTATATTATTTTAACTTTACTTTTCCTGATAAGGATTTTAATTATTTAAACGATAGAAAGTTGGCTGAGGTTGGACTGGGAATAATAAAGGTAGATGATATTGGTGAAAACTTTTCACTTTACCGGCTATATTTAAAATAGCTATTTAATTTATTGAATTATATTTATGAAATATTTATCTTATCATATATTAACTATTGGTTGTCAGATGAATAAATCTGATAGTGAAAGAATAGCAAGTTATTTAAATTCTTTTTCTTTAAGAAAAGCCTCAATCAAGTTTGCAGACATTGTTCTGCTAAATACTTGTGGAGTAAGACAAAGAGCAGAGGACAGGGTCTACACTCTAGTTAGAAATATTAAAAGAGACAATCCTAAGAATAAGTTAATTATTACCGGATGTTTAGCTAGGCGAAAAGACGTACAAAGAAGATTATCTGCACAAGTGGATTTATTTATGCCTATAAATAATTTACCTGAGCTAATACCAACTTTAATGAAAAAAGTAGCTGTTAATAATTTATTTTTTCTAGATAAAGATTCAGATACAATTAGACAAAAGCAAGGTGAGAGGTATTTAGAAATTGAAGCTGAATATGAAAGTAAGTTTAGCGCTTTTGTTCCAATTGGTAATGGTTGTGACAATTTTTGTTCATATTGCGTAGTTCCTTATGCCAGGGGCAGGGAGGTTTATAGGCCTTATGATAAAATTATTTCTGAAGTAAAGAGGCTTATAAATAAAGACTATAAGGAAATAAGCCTAATTGCTCAAAATGTTAACAGTTATAGATATAAGGATAAAGACTTTTCCGACTTACTCTTAGCCATAGATAATTTACCAGGAGACTTTATATTGAGATTTTCTAGTAGTCATCCAAAAAATGTTTCCGATAAATTAATACAGGCCTTGGGTAAAACAAAAAAATTAGCTAATCATTTTCATCTTGCTTTGCAGTCGGGTGATAATGATATTTTAGAAAAAATGAATAGAAAATATAGAGTAGAGAATTACCTGGAAACTATTTCTAAAATTAGAAAAGTTAAGCCTGAGATAGCCATTACTACTGATATTATAGTTGGTTTTCCTTCAGAGACTAAAAAGCAGTTTTTAAACACTGTTTCTGTATTTAAAAAAGTTTGTTTTGACTTTGCTTACATATCTCGCTATAGCCCTAGACCCTTTACAGCTGCCTACAGTTTAAAAGATGATGTTTCTTTAGCAGAGAAAAAAAACAGAGAAGATATTTTAAATGAGGTTTTATCAAAGACCGCTGTGGAGAGAAATAAGATATATTTAAATAAGATAGTTAGAGTGTTAGTAGAGAGTAGAGGTAAAAAAAACCGGTATTTCGCTAAAACTTCTAGTTACAAGAATGTTAGTTTTTTAAGTGATAACAAAGATATTATAGGTAAATTTGTTAAGGTAAAAATAGAAGAAGTATATGATTTTGGTCTAAAAGCTAAGTTTATAGAAATTTGTAAATAATATAATTTTAATAAATATTGATAGATAGTAATATATGAAAAAAAAACGACCAGCTATAGCCATAGTCGGGCCAACCGCTAGCGGAAAAACATCTCTAGCTGTTAAGTTAGCTCAAAATTTTAAGGGTGAAATAATTAGCGCTGATTCAAGACAAGTTTATAGGGGTATGGATATAGGTACGGGCAAGGATTTGTCTGAATATAATTTTTTAGGCTCCAAAGGTGAAAAATTAACGATACCTCATTATTTAATTGATGTGTGTCAGGTTAATGATAGATTTGATTTAGCTAAATATTTATCACTAGCTAATGAGGCTTTAACACTTATAAGCAGCAAACAGAAGCTTCCTATTATTTGTGGTGGTAGTGGACTTTACGTTCAAGCTTTAATTGATAATTATCAAATAAGTTTAGTTGGTCAAGATAATAAAAAAAGATTGGAATGGGAAAAATTAGATATAGAAGATTTGCTTAAAAAAATAAAGACTAAATCAGCTAAATTTTTTGAAAAATTAAATCAAAGTGAAAGAGGAAATAAAAGAAGACTTATTAGATATTTGGAGATTTTAGAATCAAAGAGTGGAATAGGAGAGAAAAGAGAACATCCTAAATTTGATTTTTTGGTTTTAGCTCTAGATATGGAAAGAAACTTAATTAAAGAAAAAATTCTTTCTCGTTTAAAAGAAAGATTGGAGAAAGAAAATATGATAGTTGAGATAGAAGAGCTTCACAAACAAGGAGCTAGTTGGTCAAGGTTAGAGGGTTTTGGTTTGGAATATAAATATGTATCGCTTTATTTACAGAAAAAACTTAGCTATAAAGAAATGGAAGATAAGCTATATCAAGCTATTTGTAGATTTTCTAAAAGACAAATGACTTGGCTTAGAAGGTGGGAAAGACAGGGCAGAGAAATCCATTGGTTAAAAAGTTATTTGGAGGCTAATGAAAAAATAGAACAATTTTTAAAAAATTATTAACTTAGTTCTTCTTTTAAAATAGTTTCTAATTTATTTGGATTAGCTTTACCTCTAGTTTTAGCCATAACTTGACCAATAAAAAATTTCAGTAAAGCTTCTTTACCATTTTTATATTCAATTACTTGTTTAGGATTATCCTTGATAACTTCTTTGATAATTTTTTTTAGTTTATCCGTATTATCTTCTTGTTGCCAATTATTTTCTTCCATAATATCAGTGGGGTCTCCACCGTCTTTATACATTATTTCCAAAATTTTATTAGCTGTAATTTTATTAACTTTATCTTGATAAATTAAACAGATAAGTTCAGCAAAGTTTTCTGCTGATAATTTAAGATCATTAATATTTTCTTTATTTTTACGCATAAACTGAAATAAACCAGAGCTTAAAGTGTTAGCAGCTAATCTACAGAGTTTTTTATTTTGTCTTTCCCATTCATCACCGTTGGAGTCTATCCAAGCTCTAAGTTCAGAGATGACTTGTTCTAACCAATTAGCTACACTTTTATCAGAAATTATAACTTCAATTAGCTCTTTTTCTAAACCATATTGCTGATTAAATCTAGCAATTTTTTTTTCAGGCAATTCTCCAATTTTATTTTTTAAATTTTTTAACCAAGATTCTTTGATATTTAAGGGAGGGATGTCGGGTTCAGGGAAATAACGATAATCAGCTGAGCTCTCTTTAATTCTTTGAGATACGGTTTCTGATTGTTTTTCATTCCAACCCCTTGTTTCTTGTTTAATATCTTGGTTTTCCTCCAAAAGTTCAGTTTGTCTTTTAATTTCGTATTCAATAGCTTTTTCCACGATTTTAAAGGAATTCAAATTTTTAACTTCTACTTTAGAGTTTAAAGGTAAATCATTTTTAGAAATAATCTCTCCATTTTCATAGATCCAACTATCTTTTTTTTGTACACTTATATTAGCCTCACAGCGCATTTCACCTTTTTCCATATCAGCGTTACTAATGTCTAAATATCGTAATATTTGTTGGTATCGTTGACAGAATTGTTTTGCTTCTAGCGAGTTTTTTATAACTGGCTCAGAAACCATTTCCATGAGTGGAGCTCCAGCGCGATTAAAATCAATTATACTTGTATCACTATTTATAGGATGACTTAACTTTCCAGTATCTTCTTCTAAATGAATTCTAGTTAAAGCGATTTTTTTTCCGTCAAGTTCCAAATAACCACCATAGCAAAGTGGTAAGTCATATTGGGAAATTTGATAACCTTTAGGTAAATCTGGATAAAAATAATTTTTACGATCAAATTTACTCTTACGATTAATCTCACAATTTAGAGCTAGTCCAGTTAGAAGAGTTAGCAGTACCGCTTCTTTATTAACAGTTGGTAATGTACCTGGATGAGCTAAGCAAATTGGACAAGTATTCTCATTAGCTTTGCTTTCAGATGAGTTTAAACAAGCGCAAAACATTTTACTCTTTGTTTTGAGCTCAGCGTGTATCTCTAATCCTATTATTACATCATATTTATTTAACATAAGTTTATTTTAACTTTTAATATTAGAAAAAGCAAATATATAAAAAAGCCGCCTCAAATTTTTTAAGGCGGCGTTGTGGAAGAAAACTTTAATTCTTAATGCATTTTTCGGTTAGCTAAGAAGAATTTAAATTTTCTTGCCTTGAGTTGCTTGATTGATTTCTCATGATTTTTTTTCCTTTCTTTAAGTGAAATAATCAATGTAATTATATTATAAATTATTTTTAAAAATTTG
>CAYMGT010000037.1:0-8221 GCA_964390115.1 uncultured Gammaproteobacteria bacterium | reverse complement strand
TACCGGAATTAGAACCCATGGAGCTGTTTATATTTTGAGTAATACTGTTAATACTTGAAGTTATGTTATCAACACTACTTAAAGAAGTTATAGCACTCATCCCCCCGTACCAGTAAAAACTTTGTTGGATATAAGCTTTTCCATAAATATCTTCCATTTTTTTTACCCATTCTTTAACCGTGCCTAAGGCTATGGCGTAAGGAAGAAGTTTGGTGAATATATTTTCTTTTTCATAAAAAGCATGTCTATCTTTTTCAGCAATAGTCATGTAGCTTTTGAAGCCTTTAATTTGCCAACGAATTTTTTCTCCTTTTTTGCTTAGATTTCTAGTTAAGTTGTAGAAAATTAAGAAAATGATAATGCTAAAAAAAGATAATAGAAAAAAGCTTAAAATAGCACCAATTAAATAAGTTCTTTTTAGTTTGTCAGGTTTTTTTTCTAGATAGACTCTCTCTTTAGCTTCACTTTTAACTCTTTGACCAATGTTTTTAAGCTCATTTTGAAGGCATCGTTTTAATTGACTGGAGGTAATTACGTTTTGATTATTAAACATGAGGTTAAAAATATACTTTTCCCCAGCATCTAGTTGTTTATAATCGTTTTGATTTTTTGTTTTTATGAATTTTAAAAACTTTTTTTTGAAAAAAGCTATTTTATATTCTTGTTCTTTTATAACTATAATTTTTAAAGTAGCCATTCTAATAATAGAGGCGGTTACAAGCTTGGGCGTGATACTGTTAGTTTTTATAAAACCTAGCATTAAAGGACTTATGTTTTCAGGTGGACTATATTCAGCTGTTATAGCTTTTTTGTAATAAAAATTTTTTCTTTGTTTTTTCTTGTAAAAAATAAATGAGATTATAAATGCTAAAAAAGGAAAACCCAAAAGCGTAATAATAAATAACAAACTCATTAAACCTCCTTTTGAGACATCGTCTTTATCTATTGTTTGATGATTTATATATCCTTTAGGAAAACTTAAAGATAGGGTTATTCCCTCGTTTTTTTTTAAAGTTTTTTTGGCTTTTACTTCGATTTCATTTTTACTTAGCCACTTATAAGAAGATGAGGTGTAGTCCTTACTATTGATATTACCATCATAAAGACTTAATTCGATATCAGGCTTAGTTATTTTTTCAGGAAGAATAATTTCAGTTTTAAAGTTATCTATTTCTAAATCCCAGTAGTTTCCAGATAGATTCCAATAAAATTCATCAAAATTTTCTTGTTCTCTTATAATGTTTTTAACTTTGTATTTTATACGGTAATTATTTTCTTCATAAACAGTAATATTAGGATTTCCTATCTGCCAAGTTATTGTGCCAGATTCAGATTGAGTTTTATATTTATAAGGATTACCTTGAAAATCAGTTATAGAGATTAACTCCACTGGAGTGTAGATAGTGCCGTTAGGCGTTTTAGATTGAGTGGGAACAATTCTAAATATGCCGTGTTTTCCATGAGCATATCCGCAGTCAGCTATAATATCTTCAGTGATAATAGCACTATCATTTTCTAAAATTTCAATAGTAGAATTAAAATCTTTTATATACCAATAATTAACATTTTCCCTAGCCAAAGCCTTTTGATTAAATACTGTAAAACAAAATAGGGATAAAAATATAAATAAAATAATATTTTTTTTAAAGTTTTTCCCTGTAGACATAATTTTATATTTTTCTTATTAGTTAAAATTAACAATGTTTATATAAATTTTAGCATAAATTTAAGAAATTTGTAATAAAAATTAATTTAAAAATAAATGGAATTTAACCCTTGATTTATTTTCTATATTAGTATATTATTGTCGTATTGATAATATTATAATTTAAATAATTACCTTTAATATATCTTTTTGGTTTCAGGTAGCCAAAAAACTTTTTTGAAAAAAAAGGTTAAGAGTAATTTTTTTATTTAATTAAATAAAACATTACTTATAATTTTTATGTCAGATATTAATAATGAACAAGACTTTGCTGCTTTACTAGATAAACAAGATTTTGTTATTCCTCAAGTTGGCGATATTATTAAAGGGAATATAGTTTCTGCTTCTAAATCAGAGGTAAGACTTGATGTTTCAGGGATAATGGTAGGAGTAGTTAGAGGTCCTGAGTTATATTTAGAAGATGATGAATATGCTAAACTTAAAGCAGGGGATGAGGTTGAGGCTATGGTTGTAGAAACCGAAAATGAGGAAGGAGAATTAGAGCTTTCATTTAAGCGTGTAGGTCAGGAAAAAGCTTGGAATAGTTTAGAAGAAGCTTTCAGGGAGAGGGGCCCTATTTTTGTAAAAGTTGTAGATGCTAATAAAGGTGGTTTAATGGCTAGATATCGTCAAATAAAAGGATTTTTACCAGTTTCACAATTAGCTCCTGAAAACTATCCTAGAGTGAGTGGTGGAGATAAAGGAAAAATTTTAGAGAAATTAAAGAAATTTGTTGGTCAAAAAATTGAAGTCAACATTATTACTCTTGAAGAAGGAGATGATAAGATAATTTTTAGTGAAAAAGAACTTTGGAATAAAAAGAAAAAAGATGTAATTTCTCAATACAAAACAGGTATGGTTGTAGAGGGCGTAGCTACTGCTATTACTAACTTTGGTGTTTTTGTTAGTTTTGGTGATAACATGGAAGGTTTAATTCATATTTCAGAATTAGCCTGGCAAAGAATTGATTCTCCGCATGATTTAGTTAAGGTAGGAGAAAAAATTAAAGCTGAAATTGTAAACTTAGAGGGTTCAAAAATATTTTTAAGTGCTAAAAAATTAATGACTGATCCTTGGCAAGAATCTACTAAGAAGTATAAGGACGGAGATACGGTTAAAGGAGAAATTTTGAAAATTAATCCTTTTGGTTTATTTGTTAAATTAGATGAAGATATTCATGGTTTAGCTCATATTAGTCAATTAAATTTAGGACCTAAAGAGAAAATCTCTGATAAATTTGAAGCTAACGAGGTAATGGATTTTGAGATTATAAATATTGTGCCAGCTGATCATCGCCTTGGTCTTAAGTTAGCTAATAAGAAAAAATCTGTAGATAAAGAAAAGAAAGAGGCGGAAACTGATAAAAAAGTAACTAAAAAAGAAAAAACGGTTAAAGAAGAAAAAAAATAAAATATTAAATACAGATTATATCTAATTCTAAAGCACCTTTATTAGGTGCTTTAGTTATCAAAAAGCCTAGTTTTAATATTTGCCAAAAATCATCAGTCATTATATACTAAAGTTAATTAATAAAGATAAAAACTAAAAAGTTTATAGTTATGAAAAAATTACTTACAAATTTTCTTATATTTTTCGTTGTTTTTTTGGTTTTGGCTGGTATTTTTAGCTCTTTTGGGGCTTTTAATCAAGATAAACCAGAAAGAAAAGGATTTAATTTTTTAATTAGTTCTATAAATTCAGGTGAAATTACTAAAATAGAAGTAGACGGTTCTGAAGTAGTTTTAATTAACACTGAGGGAACTGATTATGTTGTTAAAAAAGAGCCAGCGCAGCCACTTTCAGCTTTACTGGATAATTTAGGAGTTGATAAAGAAAGATTGGCTAATATAGATATAGTTATAAAAGATCAAAGTACTTGGGATTTTTGGTTAATTAATATTTTACCCTTTCTTATACCCTTCCTGTTAATTGGGGGTTTTATATACTTCATGATGCGAGGTGCTCAAGGAGCTAATTCTCGAGCTATGATGTTTGGTCAAGTTCAAACGAAGGAAGCGGTTAAAGAAAAAAATCCAGTTACTTTTAAAGATGTAGCGGGAGCTAAAGAAGCTAAGGAAGAATTGCAAGAAATTGTAGAATTTTTAAAATTTCCTAAAAAGTTTTATGATTTAGGAGCCACTATACCTAAAGGGGTATTACTTCTTGGTAGTCCAGGAACTGGTAAAACATTATTAGCTAGATCTGTTTCAGGGGAGGCTAAGGTGCCATTTTTTCATATTTCTGGTTCTGAGTTTGTGGAAATGTTTGTTGGAGTGGGAGCTTCAAGGGTAAGATCTTTATTTCAAAAAGCTAAGAAAAACACACCTTGTATTATTTTTATTGATGAAATTGATGCTGTGGGCAGAAAAAGGGGAGCGGGGTTAGGTGGTTCACACGACGAAAGAGAGCAAACACTTAATCAGATTTTAGTAGAAATGGATGGTTTTGATAAGCATGATAATATTATAATAATAGCTGCTACTAATCGTCCTGATGTTTTAGATCCAGCTTTACTCAGGCCAGGAAGATTTGATAGACAAATAATTATTGATCAGCCTGATATTGCTGATAGAGAGGCTATACTGCGAGTTCATGTTAAGAAGAAACCTTTATCTAGTTCTGTTAATTTGAGAAGTTTAGCTGAAAGGACTCCAGGTTTTTCAGGAGCTGATTTAGCTAATCTTTTAAATGAGGGAGCTATTTTAGCAGCTAGAAAAAATAAGAAACAAATTGACATGGAGGAGCTTTATGATGCTATAGAAAAAGTTATGATTGGCCCAGAGAGAAAAAGTCGAGTTATTTCAGAAAAAGAAAGAAAGATAACCGCTTTTCATGAAGCGGGGCATGCTGTAGTTGCTCATTTTTTACCTCATACTGATCCTGTACAAAAAATTTCTATTATAGCTAGAGGACATGCAGGCGGTTATACTTTAAAAGTACCGACAGAAGATAAACACATGCATCCTAAAATTGAATTTATTGAAGAAATTTCTGTTCTATTAGCTGGCTATTTAGCTGAGAAAAAAATTTTTAAGGAGGTAACCACCGGTGCAACTTCTGATTTGCGAAGAGCTACGGCAATTTCTAAAAAATTAATTACTGATTATGGTATGTCTGACGCTTTAGGCCTTAGAACCTTTGGGGATAAAGAAGATATGATATTTTTAGGTAGAGAAATTCATGAACAAAGAGATTATAGTGAAAAAATTGCTGAAAAAATTGATGAAGAAATTAGTCGGATTATTTCTCAAGCTAGAAAAATTGCTGAAAAAATCTTAGACGAAAAAGAAGAGTTACTGAGACAGGTAACCAAAGCTTTACTTGAAAGAGAAACTTTAGACAAAAAAGAATTTGAAGAAATTGTTGGAGAGAAAAATACAAATAAATAATAAATAGGTCCCTTTTCTGCTTGACTAATGCTAATTCTCAGTTATACTAAAAATATAAAAAGAATATATTAATTAAATTATTAGTCTAGCTTAAAAGAGTTAGCTGAAAAAATATGTCTGTACCAAAAAAAAGAAGAACTTCTAGTTCTGTGGGAAGAAGAAGATCCCATCACGCCTTAAAACAAACAACAGTAAATAGTTGTCCTCAATGTAAAAAAGCGGTTAAGCCTCATCAGGCTTGTTCTTTTTGTGGATACTATAAAAAAGCTGAAGCTGTTAAAGTAAAAAAAATAGATAATAAATCTAAAAAAAAATAGCTTAATTCTATGTCTAATCGTCATTTAGCCAGAACTATCGCCATGCAAACCTTGTTTGTTTGGGATTTTGATAAAGAAAAAAGTCAAACTATTGAAAAAATCATTTCAGAAAGTTTTTTAAACTTTGCTCCAAGTTTTGATGATGGTGGTTATGTTGAAACTACGGTTAGAGGGGTTTTAAAAAATTTAGAAACAATTGATTCTTACATTACTAAATATGCTACTGAATGGCCTTTAGATCAAATAACTAATGTGGATAGAAATATTTTACGAATAGGTATTTATGAAATGCTAGTAGATGATAATATTCCACCAAGAGTAGCTATAAATGAAGCTATAGAAATAGGTAAAAATTTTGGTGGCGAGTCCTCTGGAAAGTTTGTTAATGGTGTTTTGGGAGCTATATATAATGATATGCCTGAAGATATTAGACAAAAAGATAAAGAAGCTGAAGAAAAAATTAAAGAAGAAAAAATACAAAAGAAAAATGATGAAGACAAAGACAAGGCAGAAGAGATTAAAAAAAATAAAGAATAATTAATAACATGTCAGAATTATCTAAATTAGAGTCTATACTAAACTATAAGTTTAAAAATAGAGATTATTTAAAACAAGCTTTAGTTCATAGATCTTACTTAAATGAACATTTAGATTTTACTTTAGGGCATAATGAGCGCTTGGAGTATTTAGGCGATGCTGTTTTAGAGTTAGTTGTAACTGAGTATTTATATGAAAAATTTCCTGAAAAAGATGAGGGGGTTTTAACAAATTGGCGAGCAGCTTTAGTTAATTCTAAAATGCTTTATCAAGTAGCTAGTAGTTTAAGTATAGAAGGATTTTTACATTTATCCAAGGGAGAGGCTAAAGATAAGAGCTCTAAAAGCCGACGTTATATTTTAGCTGATTCAGTTGAAGCTATAATTGGTGCGATGTATTTAGATAAGGGTATAAATCCAGCAAAAAAATTCATTTCAAAAAATATTATCTCAAATTTAGAGGAGATTATAAATAAAGGACTATATTTAGATCCTAAATCTAGATTTCAAGAGTTATCTCAAGAAAAAGAAGGTACTACTCCACATTATAATTTACTGGAAGAGTCTGGACCTGATCATGAAAAAACTTTTGTTGTAGGTTTGTATTTAAAAGATAAGTTAGTGGCCAGCGGCAAAGGTTTATCTAAGCATGAGGCTCAAGTTAAAGCCGCTCAAGTAGGTTTAGTTAAAAAGGGTTGGCAATAAAAATTTATGTTAAGTATTAAAGAACTATTTAAAATAGCTGTAGAGAGGAATGCTTCTGATTTGCATTTAGTTGTAGGCTTGACTCCAATTTTGAGAATTAGTGGGCGTCTTTTAGATATAAATAAAGGACCTTTAAAGAGAAAAATGGAATCTTCTTTAGATTTTCAGGAAGAAGCTGACAGTTTTTTATCTAATTTTCCTATAGTTAAAAATAAAGATATTGAAGAAATAATTAAAGAAATTTTAAGTAAATCTCAACAAGATAAATTTTATAATAATAAAGACTTAGATTTTAGCTTATCTTTAAATGAAGGTAGGTTTAGAGGGAATTTATCTTATGAAAAAGGCAATCTAAAATTAGTGGCTCGTATTATTAATTTTGATTGCCCTTCTTTAGAAGATATAAATATGCCTAGCATAACTAAAAAATTACTAGATAGCGATCAAGGATTAATATTAGTTACAGGACCAACTGGCTCGGGTAAATCAACTACTTTAGCAGCGATGATAAATTATATAAATAAAACTAGAGCAGTAAATATTATTACTTTAGAGGATCCGATTGAGTTCATGTTTAAATCTGATAAAAGTATTATAACTCAAAGACAACTTGGTACTGACATGGCTTCTTTTCCAGCTGGTTTGAAACATGTACTTCGACAAGATCCTGATATTGTTATGGTTGGAGAAATGAGAGATTTAGAAACTATTTCTACGGCTATCACATTGGCTGAAACTGGACATCTAATTTTAGCTACCTTGCATACTTATAGCGCCGTGCAAACTATAGATAGAATTATAGATATTTTTCCACCCTATCAACAATCTCAAGTTAAGTCTCAATTATCTTTAATTTTAAAAGCTGTTATATCGCAAAAACTTTTACCAAAATTAGGTGGTGGTAGAGTAGCCGCTAGAGAGGTTATGATAAGAAATGATGCAGTTAGTAATTTAATAAGAGAACATAAAATAGCTCAAATAAAAAATGTTATAGAAACTAATTATCAAAAAGGAATGGTAAGTTTTTCTAGGGCTATAAAAGATTTGTATAGTCAGGATTTAATTACAGAAGAGGTGGCCCAAACTCAAATTGAGGATCCCAGTATGCTAGTCTAAAAATTTATTTAACTAAGTTAGAAAAACCCTTGTAAATTAAGGTTTAATAGGGCTTGACATTATTTTTTAATCGGTTATAATTATGAATAGTTAAAATTATTTATGTTATTTATGTTAAATAAAATATTAAGTAATAAAAAAGTAGGTGGTTAAGTTAGCTAATTTTTACTCTTAGCCAAACCGCTGATAGCGGTTTTTTGTTCTCTATAAATTTAAATTGAGTTTGAAAATTATCTCTTTATTTTAATAAATAGATAATCATTGAACTTAATTAGTGATCTGAACTTTAACAAATAAATATTAAACTAACCAAAACAAATCAAGATAAATTTTTTTCGTTCAAAATAAGAGCGTGGGAAAATCTCATTAAGAGTATATGGCGGATGCCTTGACATAAAAAGACGATGAAGGACGTAGCAGCCTGCGATAAGCTTCGGTGAGGTGGCAAGCAAC
>CAYMGT010000036.1:0-8453 GCA_964390115.1 uncultured Gammaproteobacteria bacterium | reverse complement strand
AAGATGTTAAGAAATTTTGTGATTTTTAGTATCTACTTGTATTAATATAGCTAGTATTTTAAATATAATATTTAATATATATAATAATTTTTTTAAATAGAAGGTCCTTTTAATTGTTTTTTAGTTGTTATAGGGTTAAGATGATAATATGGATAATATTTTAGAAGGTTATAAATCTATTTTAAATAAAAAGGGAATAATAATTCTTACTTGTCGTTTATCTCCAGGGGCAAAAAAAACTGAAATAAAAGAATTTATGAGTAATGGGGATTTAAAGATAAGAGTGTTAAGTCCACCTGAAAAAGGTAGGGCTAATTTGGAATTAGTAAGCTTATTAGCCAAAGAGTTTGAAGTGGCTTTAAATAATGTTAGAATTAAATCAGGATCAGTATCAAAGATAAAGATTATTGAAATAATAAAATAATTTTATGGACTTATCAATTATTATTGTTTCTTGGAATGTTAAAGAAAAATTAATAGAGAATTTAAAAGCTATTTACTCTAGTTGTGGTAAGTTTAGTTTTGAAATTTTTGTTATAGACAATAATTCTTTAGATGGTAGTGCTAAAATGGTAAAGAAAATGTTTCCTAGTGTTAGACTAATAGCTAATAGAGAAAATTTAGGTTTTGCTAAAGCTTGCAATCAAGGTTTGGCCTTAGCTAAGGGTAGGTATCATTTACTTCTCAATCCTGATATGAGGGTTTTTGAGAATACTTTAAACACAATGATAAGCTTACTTGATGAAAACCCTCGGGCAGCTATTTCTGGTTGTAAATTAGTTAATGAGGATGGTGGAATAATTAAGCAAGTCAGATCCTTTCCTAAATTATTTGATCAATTAGCTATTTTATTAAAATTACCTCACTTATTTCCTAAAATCTTAAATAAATATTTAGTAGTAAATTTTGACTATAACAAGAATAGTCAGGTTAGTTCCATTAGAGGGGCTTTTTTTGTAATTAGAGCTGAGAGTTTTAAATTACCGATTAAATTAGATGAAAGATATTTTCTTTGGTTTGAAGAAGTTGATTTTTGCAAGCAAGCTAAAAAGAGGGGTAAGGAGGTTTGGTATTTTAGTGAAGTGAAATGTCTTGACTTTGTTGGACAAAGCTTTTCTCAGGTAAAATCTTCAAAAACTCAAAAATACTTTATAGATTCTATGCTAAAGTATTTTAGAAAGTGGCATCCCAGCTGGCAATATTATATATTAAAGGTCTTGTCTTATCCTCTTATTGCTTTAACTTATATAGTAAAAGATATACTAAAAATAAAGACTAAATTAAGAACTTAAATTATGAGAGAAGATAAGGTTGGAGTAATACTGGTAAATTATAAGGACTATGCTAAAAGATTTTTACAAGAATGTCGGGAGTCTTTACTTGATCAAAGTTATAGAAATTATCAAGTATATATTATAGATAATGCCTCTAGTGAAGAATCTTTTAATTACCTAAAAAAATCATATCCTGAGGCTAAAATATTTTCCAGAAATGATGGAAACTATAGTGCTGCTAATAACTTAGGATCTAAAGAGTCTATAGCTGATAATTGTAAATACCTATTTATCTGTAACATGGATACAGTTTTAGATAAGGACTGCATTTTAGAATTAGTTAGAAAAAAAGAAAGCATAAAAGAGGAAGTTATTTTACAAGCTAAAATTTACCTTCATGAGAATGGAAATAAGACCGATAAGCTTAATACTTTAGGTAATGATTTTAACTTTTTAGGTTTTGGTCTAGTTAGATCTTATGGCAAAAAAGAACATGAGCTAAAGGGAAGTAGTAAAGACTTCACTTATGTCTCAGGCTGCGCTTTGCTTATATCTTCAATTTTATTTAAAAAAATAAATGGATACAATGAAATGTTCTATATGTATCATGATGATATCGAGCTTAGTTTAAAGGCTAGACTTTCTGGTTATAGAGCTTGTTTAGCGAATAAAGCTCATGTTTACCATAAATATGAAATGTCTAGAAGTTTAAATATGTTATATTTCATGGAAAGAAATAGATTTTTAACTATTTTACTTTTCTATAAAATTAGAACTATTCTATTAATTTTACCAATTTTAATAGTTATAGAGATTGGCTTGATTATTTATTCAATTGCAAATGACTGGTTTAATGTTAAATTAAAAGCTATAAAATATTTTTTATCTTTTAGAAATATTGTTATAATAAGTAAAGAGAGAAAAAAAGTTCAGAAGTTACGAAAAGTGAGCGAAAAAGAGTTTGTTTCAAGTTTTGTAGGTTCGCTTAGTTTTGAAAATAAACCTAGTTTTTTAACTAAGGCTATAAGTCCAATTTTAAGTATTTATTGGAAAATTATTAAATTATTAATCTAAGAAATGGATATATCAATTATTATTGTAAACTATAATACCGCCGTTAAAACTTTAGCTTGTCTAGAGTCTGTTTTTAATTCAGATTTAGAGGGTATAAGCTTTGAGGTTATAGTAGTAGATAATAATTCTAAAGATAATCTAGGACCAATATTAAAGGATAAATATCCTCAAGTTAAGTTTATAGAGAGCCTTAAAAATGTAGGCATGGGAGAAGGGAATAATATTGCTATAAATAACTCTGAGGGAGAATATATACTTATTCTTAATCCTGATACTGTTCTTTTTAATTCTGCTATAAGAATTATGTATAGTTATTTGAAATTGTACAGCGATGTGGGCATAGTTGGTCCTAAACTGCTCAACCCAGATAAAAGCTTACAATATTCCTGTTCACATTTTCCTAAATGTTATACTCCAATTATTAGAAGAACTTTTTTGAATCATTATTTTAAAAAACACATAAGTTGGTTTATGATGCACGACTTTAGTCATGCTGAGATTAAAGAGGTTGACTGGCTCATGGGCTCTTGTTTACTTGTTAGAAGAAGTAATTGGTCTAAATTTGATAAAAGATTTTTTATGTATTTTGAAGATATTGATCTTTGTCGTAGAGCTTGGCACAATGGTTATAAAGTAGTTTATTTACCACAGGCAAAAGTAATTCATGATCATCAAAGAGCTTCAGCTAAAGTTGTTTGGTATTTGGCTTTGTTTAAAAATAAAATAGCTAGAGAACATATTAAGTCTTGGTTTAAATATTTCTATAAGTGGAAAATGCAAAAGCCAAAAATAGATAATAATAATTAATTTAAAAAATAAACTAAATAATATGAGACAAAAAGTAAAAAAAGTTATTCTACCAGTTGCGGGTTTTGGAACTCGTTTTTTACCTGCCACTAAAGCACAGCCAAAAGAAATGTTACCTGTAGTTGATAAGCCAGCTATTCAATATTTAGTGGAAGAGGCGGTTAAAGCTGGTATAGAAGAAGTTATTTTTGTTACGGGTAGAGGTAAACACGCTATTGAAGATCACTTTGATAAGTCATTTGAATTAGAATCACGTTTAGTGGAGAGTAACAAATTAGATTTAATTGAAAAAGTTAGGGAAGTGGAGAATTTAGCTAAGTTTTCTTATGTCAGACAACCTATGCCACTAGGAGATGGTCATGCTATTTCTTGCGCTAGCCATATTGTGGGAGATGAGCCAATTCTTATTATGTTTGGCGACACTCTCTATGACTCTGAGATACCGGCCGCTAAGCAAGTTATTGATGTCTATGAGAAGTATGGTGAATCAGTTATAGGCTTATCTGAAGTTGATCCTGAGGAAGTTTCTAAATATGGTGTAATAGATGGTATTGATCTTGGTGATGATGTTTATGAAGTTAAAAGCTTTGTAGAAAAACCAAAAAAAGATGAAGCACCTTCTAATTTAGTGGCTGTGGGAATTTATGTAATTACCCCTGAAGTTTTTAGAGTACTTGAGGGAATGAGTGAAGGCAAGTCAGGTGAAATAAGGTTAGCAGATGCCTTTGATATTATGCTTAGTCAAGGCAAAGCTCTTTATGCTAAAAAGATTGATGGGGAATGGCTAGATACAGGGAATAAGTTTAATTTTATAAAAACCACTATAAAGTTCGGTTTAAAAGATAAGGAAATTGGTAAAGATTTAAATAAGTTTATTAAAGGTTTAGCTAAAGAAATTTAATTTAATTATTAATTATAACAAAAATATGTCTCACGATATTGAAGCTGACTACAGAGAAAATTCTAGCAATGAAGACAAATATTGCCTCAAATGCACTAGTCATCAAAACGGTTATTGTGGAGAGTTAGACCAAGTAGTTGAACCTACGGCTAGTTGTGATTTCTTTCAAGCTAAAGATTAAAGAAAAGTTATTAAGTAATCTTATCTGAATAATAATTAAAAAAGCCTGATTATTCAGGCTTTGTGTTTTAGATGTAATCATATAAAATATTAATATTTATTGCACTGACAACTTATATACTCCTGATTGTTGACCAATGCGACCACTGAAATAAATTTGATTGTTTTTTATATCTAGCTTAGGGCTTTTAATTTCTTGTAGAGATAAAATCTTAGTTGTAGTATAGCCCTGACTTTGCCAGTTTATAATATAAAAACTGTCTTTAGTGGCGTAGGCGATATAGTCTCGGTCTGGGTGCCACATGAGATGTTTAATTTTCTCACCAGTCCTAGTTATTAGTTTAAAAGTATCAAAGTTTAAATTATAGCTATATATTTCATAATCATTAGCATAAATTAACTCATTATTTTTTTGCCAAGTTCCTATTTTAAAATTATTAAGACTAGCTTTTATTGGTTTATACTGACTATTTAGATCAATAATATATAACTGTTGATAATCTTTTTGAACAATATTTATATATTGATTATCTAAATTTAAAAATTCATAGTTTAAATTATAGGGAAGTTCCAAAGAATTTAAAAACTCTCCTTTACTGGAATATTTTTTCAGATAGCTTTTTTGTTCATAACTTTCTAGGGTGTAAATATAGTTATCCTGTATTAAATAATCTTGGCAAGAGTTTAAAGAAATTAACTTATTTTCTGTTTGAGTTTCTAGGTTAAGCTCAAATATGTCGTTATCAACTTGGTAGAAGCTAAGCCTTCTATTAGCCGTGCACTTGAGGTTACTTAGTGGCTTATTCTCATTTTGCTTAAAAAATATTAATTCTTTAGTATTTAAATTAAATATATATTTGTTGGTAATAAAATTTTGATTATCAGCAGAAAAGCGCCAAGTGTCAATATTGTCTTCTGGAAGATTTATGGCTATATTTTGCTTGAGGTTTATAATTTTTTTAGAGAAGGGAAGTAATAGGTAGTTGTTATCAGAACTTAAAGTAATTTCTTGCACTAGCGAGCTATATAGCACAAGGGGGAGAGTTTTTTTAAAGAGAATCAAATTATTTATATAGAGTGCCTTACCAGAATCTAGCCTAATTTTATTTTCCCAAGGCCAATAACCTTCCAGTTCTAGCCTTAGATTGTAGGTTCCAGGGAGTAATTGGTTAATCTTAGCAGGAGAGGTATTTTCTCCTAAATACTTATCTTGACTGACTAAAAATGTTTTTTGTTCTTTTTCTAAAAATATTGACGCGCCTTTAGGGGAAGTGCTTATTTCTAAGGTGCTAGTTTTTAGTAACAGGTTACTAAGCTTTAAGGGCCAGCTTAAAGTTAACTTATAACCTGCAGCATATAAGGAAACTAAAAAAGTGAGTATTAAAAATATTACAATAAAGATATAAAATAGTATATCTCTGATTTTTCTGTTCATATTTTTTAAGTTCTAACTATATCAGCTCCTAAATCTCTAAGTCTTTGATCAATATTTTCATAACCTCTATCTATTTGGTAAATATTATCAATTTCTGTAGTTCCTTTAGCAATTAGGGCTGCTATAACAAGAGCTATCCCAGCTCTAATATCAGGACTAATGAGTTTTTTAGCATATAAATTAGAAGGACCACTAACAACTACTCGGTGTGGGTCGCACATTATAATACTAGCCCCCATTTGGGAAAGCATGTCTATATACAGTAGTCTTCTGTCGTATATAGTTTCGTGAATAGTTGAAGATCCCTGAGCTTGAGTCATAAGCACGGTATAAGGTGATTGCAGGTCAGTGGGAAATCCGGGATATTCATGAGTTTTAATACTATAGGGTAAAATTGTTTTACTAGGTTTTACTCTTATCCAATCCTTTCCAAACTCAAAATTAATTTTTATTTTTTTAAAAATAGTTAAGAGACTTAAAAGATGTTCGGGTTGACATTTAGTGATAGTAATATCAGATTTTGTAGCAGCGGCCATTATAGCAAAGGATCCTGTTTCAATTCTGTCAGGGACTATTTTGAAAGTACTGGCATTTATTTTCTTTACTCCTTCAATGACTATAGTTGGGCTACCTGCTCCTTTAATTTTTGCACCATTAGAGTTTAAGTAATCAGCAAGGGCTTTTATTTCTGGTTCCATGGCACAGTTTTGTAAGGTAGTAGTTCCTTTAGCTAAAGTAGCAGTCATCATTAAGCTCTCGGTTCCCGTTACACTTACTGTGGAGAAAAAATAAGTTGCTCCTTTTAATTCCTTAGCTTTTATTTCATAAAATTTTCCTTTAACTTTTATCTCTGCACCCAGAGCTTGAAAACCTTCTAAAAAAAGATCAATTGGTCTTCCCCCTGCTCCAATAACACAGCCTCCTGGATGAGGAAATCTTACTTCCTTAAATCTAGCCAGTAAAGGACCAACAAACATCAGTGAAGTCCTGAATTTATCAGCTAATTTAGGTTCTAAGTCGCTTTTATCAATACTCTTGGTATTTATCTCTACCTCAGAATCTCCGTGCCTTATATTAGCTCCTAGATAGGAGAGTAGTTCTAAAGCTTTACCGATGTCTTCTATTTGTGGCAAATTCTTTATCGTAATAGTTTCTTCGGAGAGAATAGAAGCAGGAATTATTTTTAGGGCAGAGTTTTTAGCTCCTTTAACCTCTATTTCTCCACCTAAAGGCTTTTGTCCTGTGATGATAAATTTTGACATAAATTTAAAGTTATTAATTTAATTTAATTCTAGCTTATTTATTGACATTTTTCAAATTTTTGTTAGAATTATCTCAGACGTGAATAGTCACGTATATTTTTAATTAATTTTTAAAGAATAATATGTCAAAGATTGCAGTAATAAAAACAGGTGGTAAACAATATAAGGTTAAAGAAGGTGATAGAATAAAGGTAGAAAAACTAGGCCTAGAAGAACAAAAAGAAGTAAAATTTACTACACTTTTAGTTGCCTCTGAAGATGGGAAAGATGTAAAATTAGGCACTCCTGATTTAGGTGAAAAAGTTACAGCCATTGTTGAAAAAGAAGCTAAGGACAAAAAAATTACGGTGGTGAAGTATAAAAATAAGACGAGATACAAGAGGACTTTAGGTCATAGACAACCTTTCTCGTTAGTAAAAATTGAAAAAATTGAAAGCTAAGAACATTACTTACAGTATAGATATTAAAAATCCGCTTTATATTAAACGGATTTTTTGTTGGCTGAAGTCTTAAATAATGCTAAAAAAAGATTTAATTTTTTTACAACAATTTTTTTTTGTTTAGCTAACTTTAGATCTAATCGAACTAAACGCGGATATTTTCTTATAGGTATAAGCAACTTTAGAATTAATACAATAATCAGGATAGTTGTCATCTTTTACATTTTTAAAGTTCATATTTTATTTAATTTCTATTCTTTAAAGCTTCAGCTAAAGTAATTTCATCAGCATATTCCAGTGATGACCCAGCTGATAAGCCTCGAGCTAAACGAGTTATTCTTATATTATATTTCTCTAATATTTTTTTTAAATATAAAACTGTAGTCTCTCCTTCTAGTGTTGGGCTAAGGGCTAAAATTAACTCTTCTATCTGGTCGCTTTCAATTCTCTCTATAAGTAATTTAACATTTAATTTTTCTGGTCCAATATTATCAATAGTGTTTATTAAGCCTCCTAGAATAAAATAGAGACCTATATATTTATGAGTATTTTCCATACTAGCCATTTCTTGGGTGTTAGCCACTAGACACAAAGTTTTTTTATCTCTACTGCTACTACTGCAAATAGAACAGATTTTTTCTTCACTGACAGCTTGGCACTTCAAGCAAACTGTTAAATCTTTTCTTAAATTAGCTAGATTTTTAGCGAAGTCATAAATATCAATATGTTTATTTTTTAAAAGATAAAAGACATAGCGCTCGGCAGTTTTAGGACCAACGCTAGGGAGCTTTTGAAAATGTTCTATTAATCTTAGAATTATTTGTGGATATGCCATAAAATATAATTATAGTTTAATTATAGCAAGAAGCTTAAATTATACAATTTATTTTAGAATAATTGAAAAAAATATGATTATTCGTTATCGTAATGTATAAAAGTTGCGACTTTTATACATTTGATTGTACAATAGTCGTGTAACTAAGGGAACTGTAAGTACAATAGATAATCAAATAATTGAAATTATTTATTTGAAAAAATAATTTTTTATTTATCTAATTTCGAAAGGATTATTAAATTTAT
>CAYMGT010000035.1:0-9480 GCA_964390115.1 uncultured Gammaproteobacteria bacterium | reverse complement strand
ATTTTCGTCATATTCCTATCATAGTAGAAGCTATAAATAACTATACAGGAGCTATTATTTTAATTAGTCATATGCCAGAGTTTATAGATAAAATTAAAGTTGATGATTATTTGGATTTGGAAAAATTGTAAAAATAAATTATAGCTAATAAGTATTATTGACTTGCATATTTGTAACCTTTTTCTATTTACTACGTTGTATTAAGTAGAGAGATTAATTATAATTAATAAAAAAATATGACAAAAAAATTTTTACTTAGCCTAATAGTTTCAATATTATTTTTACCAGCTATTACTTTAGCTAGTACTATTGAACCTAAATTAATTTCTGCTCCTTCAGTGATGCCTATTAATCAAGAAATTGTACCAATATCAGAAAATATAATGACTAAAACAGCATTATATAACAATCCACAAACAAAAGAATTTTATCAAATAAACAATGCTTCACAAGCTTTTAAAATTATAAAAGAACAAGCTTTGGGTGTTAGTCAAAAAAACTATGAAAAATTTGCTAAAAAAGCCCCAAGTAATTTAGATGGCAGAATAATATTAAATGTAGAAGATCATGGCAAAGCCTATATTGTTGATTATAAAAATGATAAGTTAATATATTTAGGTAAGCCGGATAGAGCTTTAAGAATTTTTAGTGAGTTTAGACTAGAATCTATTACTGCTAAAACTTGGACTTGGCTTAAAACTTTGACAAATGATGGCGTGATAACTTATCCAAAAGTTAGCGATGACTTTAGCATCACCTTTACAGATGAGAACAGTTTCAATGGAACAACTGACTGTAATAGTTATTTTGGTCAATACATAAAAGATGATAATAATTTAAATTTTGATAAAATGGGTTCAACTAAAATGTATTGTCATGACTCACAAGAACAAGAATATATTTCATCATTATCTGAAGTGGATAAATATATGTTTAATGAGCAGGGTAATTTAGTTTTACTTTTGAAATATGACTCGGGTTCAATTATATTTGAGTAGATTAAAGTTTAAATAGTGTTACCTTAAGAAGAAACAAAAACAGCTTTATTTTATAAGTTGTTTTTGTTATAGTATTAAAAGTGAGTTCAAAAAAAGATAATCTAAAGCTTATGAAAACAAATACTATCAGTAGAATTTTTTCTTATTATTTAAATAATGATGAATTTAATTTAGAGGTAGAAAAAGCTAAAAATGAATTTTTTGATGTGGAAAGAGGTAATTATTTAATTACTGTTGACACAAAGCTTATGCCATATTTTATGGAATATTTAGTTTTTGATTTCAGACTAGAAAATGGTCAAAGTTTAATTGAGCATTATTACACAAATAATCCAGATAAATTACCTCTCTATAAGCTTAGAGTTTATAAGGACTTACAAAAAAATGTTTATGGCGCACTAGAGGCTAAAAAGATAAATTTAGGAAAAAGCATTGACGTATTAGTTCTTAATACGGGAAAGAGATATTTAGTTAAGGAAAGAAATGCAACTTATGAATTAAAGGTGGGAAACATTTTTTTTGGACGGGTAGCTAAGATTGATGGAGTTTATGAGTTAGTGGGTGCAGATTCATTTGCTTTTGATGTTAAATTGAGTAATAATATAAAAAAATTATTTAAAACTAAAGAAAAATTAACTCCTAAGGTAGCAATTAGGTATTTAAAAGAACCTAAGCAGGAATTAGATGTAAATGATAGCTTTATAAACATTAGTAGAGAAAAACAAAATATTTATCAAATAAAAAAAGATTTCAATAACATGCTTAAAGAAGTAAATGAAGATAAAATGATAAATGCTGACTTAGTTCAAAGATGGTTAATAGAAATTAATTTTAAAGAAGATTATCACTCTGTACTTAACACTGTTTATGCCCTAAGTGACATGGATTTAATTGATGATAGTAAGGCGAATAAGCTAATAAAGTTAACCACTGATTTAGTAAATAACTCTCCTCGTTTATCTTTAGATGGAAAAACTTCAGTTGGTTTGTCTAGTGGAGAATCTTTTGGTTCAGAGGGTTTTGATTTAAGATTAAATAAACTTGGGGGTGAGTGGTTGGGTCAAGCTAATACGGCAATGGAATGTTTGAAGAAAAATGAAGTTAATAAAGCTCATAAGACTTACGATAAAGCTTTTAAAACTGCTCACAAAGAAAAAACGACCAGTCGCTTTGTTTACACTTCTTTTGCTAATATGGCGGTTTGTTATATACATTTCGGCTCTGAATATATGGCTAGAAAATTACTTGAAACTGCTTTAGAAATTAAGTTTAATTATGTATTTGCTAAAAAATTATTGAAGGAAATTGATGATAAAAAACATGATGCTTATATGGCAAAACAAATTAGACAAATAATAAAAAATTCGCCTTCAGAAGAGATTTATATGTTTAAATTTAAGAAATTATCTAAAAATTATTCAGATGCTAAGTTATGTCGTGAATATTATAAATTAACTGAACCTTTATTTAAAGTATTGTGGCGAAATAGTTATTCTAAAAAATATTATAATTTTTTAAAAAAATTAAATATTAATTATAATGACGTTCAAAATTAATAAAAATATATGAAAAAAATTTTAGTGTTAGTTTTAGGTTTAGCTGTAGTTTTTTTAGCTGTAGCCTATTATAATGGTAATTTTAAAAAAGATAATCTAAAGGAAGATGAGAGTTATAATTTAATTTCATCACTTACTTATCTTTGTGATGAAAGTAAAAATATTACAGCTGATTTTTATACTTTATCAAACTTAAGTATTAAAAATAATAAAGGTGATAATAGACAAAATAATGCTAAAGTCGAGCTGAAGTTGAGCGATGGTCGTAAATTTAGTTTAGATCAAACTATTTCTGCTAGTGGGGCTCGTTATGCTAGTTTAAATAAAGATTATTCAGAAGAGTCTATAGTTTTTTGGAATAAGGGTAAAACTGCTTTTATTACTGAGCAAGGAGAGAATAGCTATGCTAATTGTATTGAACTTGCCAGCAGACAAGACAATTTATCTGAAGTTTATAAAAATAATGAAATGGGATTTTCTGTTAGATATCCTAAGGATTACAAATTAAATGAAGACTATAAGTATTTAGTTTCAGAAGAGGATAAAGAAATTAAAGGGTTTTCTTTTCAGGTGCCAGAGTCTTTAACTGAAAATACTAATTTATCACTTAACTCATATATTAGCATAGAGACTATAAATTCAAACAATAAGGAATGCGTTCTATCTAATTTTGTTGGAGAAGCTAGAGATTTAGAAATTTCTGAGATAAAAATTAATGGTCGTGATTATTATTTTAGTTCTTTTATAGAATCTGCTGTAGGCAATCGTTATAGTCAAAAAATTTATACACTTAAAGATAACTCTAGTTCTAACTGTTTAGCTGTCAGATATTTTATTCACTATATGGACATAGCAAATTATACTGAAGGTGATGTTATAGAATTTGATGATGAAGAACTTTTAAAAACTTTTGACTTCATAAGAGATAGTTTAGTGCTAGTAAAATAATTTAATTATTAAATTTAAATTATATTTAATTTTTTAGGGTCTGTATTTAGACCTAGTTAGTATAAAGTTATGACTAAAAGAAATACAGTTTTGCTTCCCTTGTTTAGAAAATATTATCGAGAAATAGAAAAATTTAAAGCTGAGCCCCTACAAACACAAGAATTAATTTTTCAGAAATTAATAAAAAAAGCAGTAAATACTGAATGGGGAAATAAATATTTCTATAGAAATATTAAAACCATAGATGATTTTAAAGATAAGGTACCGATAAGTAATTATAGTGATTTAGAGCCATATATTATCCGCCTACTTAAGGGTGAAAATAATTTACTTTGGCCACAGAGAATTAAATATTTTGCTAAGTCTTCTGGCACCACAAATTCTAAAAGTAAATTTATACCAGTTAGCTCTAGCTCTTTAAAGGATTGTCACTATTTGGGAGGAAAATATTTATTTGCTTCATATTTTAAATATAATAAGCAATCAAAAATTTTACGAGGACAAAACTTTGCTTTAAGCGGCAGTAGGCAAAACGAGAAGATAGCTAAAGGTAAATATATTGCTGATGTTTCGGTGATTATTATAAAAAATTTACCATTGTGGGCAAAATTAAAAAGAAGCCCAAGGTTTTCTTTAGCTTCTATGCCTAAGTGGGAAGAGAAAATTCCTAAAATCTCTCAGACTATTTCTAAACAAAACATAACTAGTTTATCAGGAGTTCCTTCTTGGAATTTGTTGCTTTTAAAAGAAGTTTTAAAAGTATCTAAAAAAAATAATCTTAGAGAAGTTTGGCCACAATTAGAGTTGTTTATTCATGGTGGTGTTAATTTTTCTCCTTATCGTGCTCAATTTGAAAAAATAATGCCTTCTAGCGATATGAACTACTTAGAAGTTTATAACGCCTCAGAAGGTTTTTTTGCTTTTTCAGATGATATAACTAAAAACGATTTACTGTTATCTTTAAAGAATGGAGTTTTTTATGAATTCATGCCTTTGGAAGAATTAGATAAAGACAGGCCAAAAACCTTATCCTTAAGTGAAGTAGAGCTTAACAGAAATTATGCTTTAGTTATATCAACAAATTCTGGCTTGTGGCGATATTTAATTGGAGATACGATTAAATTTACATGTTTAAAACCTTTTAGAATAATTGTTAGTGGTCGTACTAAAAGTTTTATAAACGCCTTTGGTGAGGAATTAATTGAAGATAATGCTAATAGAGCTATAGCTTTTGCTTGTGAAAAAACAGGCGCTATTGTTAAAGAATATACAGCAGCTCCTGTATATATTACTAATAGTGAATCTGGTCGACATCAATGGTTAATAGAATTTTTAGGGCCAGTTGAGTCTATAGATAATTTTAGAAATTATTTAGATAAAAAATTACAAGATTTAAATTCAGATTATGAGGCTAAACGCTATAGAGACATAGCCTTAAGTTTGCCAGAGATAGTAGCAGCTAAGCCTAATTTATTTTATCAGTGGTTGAAAGAAAATAACCGTTTAGGTGGTCAGTATAAGGTTCCTAGATTAGCTAATGACAGAAAAATAATAGAACAAATTTTAAAATTAAATTAATATTTAATTGTATAACATATTTATACAGTAAAATTAGTTTTACCTCTTAAAAAACAAGTGCTACAATAAATACATGAAAATTAAATTTAAAATATTAATTTGTTTGTCTTTGTTTTTAACCTTTAGCTTATTTGTAGTTAATTTTTCTTTAGCTGAAACTTTAAGCAAAGAAGATGTAAATAATCAAGAGGACGTAAGTTTTAAAGCTGGAGTTTTAGAAGTGCTTGAAGAAGAAATAAAAACTGTAAATAGTGACAGGGAAATAGTCCAACAGAAGCTCAAGTTAAAAGGCTTAGAAGAGCCATTTTTAGATAGAGAGATTGTTTTTAATGGTATAGGTAATTTAGATGTTTTAAATTCTAAGATATATAAAGAGGGGGATAAAGTAATAATGGTCTCTAGTTATGGTCCGGGAGGTGAAGAGTTTTTCTATATTTTAGATTATGTCAGGTCTACTAGTTTGTGGTATTTACTTATCATCTTCTTTGTACTGCTAGTTATAATTGGTCGTTTTACCGGTTTTAGATCTTTTTTCTCTTTAGTTTTAAGCTTCTTAGTTATTGTAAAGTTTATTATCCCCCAAATCTTAAATGGCTCTAGTCCACTTTTTATCACTATAATTGGGTCAATTATTATTTTACTAATTGTTATTTATTTAACGGAAGGCTTTAAGGCTAAATCTCATATAGCAGTTGTTAGTATATTTTTTAGTCTTTTAATTACAGTATTTTTTTCGACATTATTTGTTGATTTAGCTAAACTTAGTGGTGCTGCCAGTGAAGAGGTGCTTTTTCTTTTTAATTTTCAGGGAACAATGATAAACTTAAAGGGATTACTCTTAGCGGGTATAATTATTGGAACCTTAGGAGCTTTAGATGATATTGTTATTTCTCAAATTGCTACTTGTAAAGAAATAGCCAAGGCTAATATAAGTTTAAGTTATAGGGAACTATATAAAAGAACATATAAGGTTGGCATCTCTCATATAGCCTCTATGACCAATACTTTATTTTTAGCATATGCTGGAGCCTCGCTTCCACTTTTAATACTTTTTGCTTCCGGTCAGAGTGTATTTAGTGGTTGGCAACAAGCTTTAAATACGGAGTTAGTGGCTACAGAAATTATTAGAACTTTAACCGGATCTATTGGTATAATAATGTCAGTACCCATTGCCACTGCCTTAGCAGCTTGGCATTATAGTAAAAAGAATTTAATTAATAAATAGTGAGATTATATAATTATATTTATGAAAGAAAAAGAGAAGAATAATACAAGTCAATATATACTTGAAGTTTCTAATTTAAGTAAGAGTTTTAAAAAATTTAAAGCTGTTGATAATATTAGTTTTAAAATTAAAGCCGGAGAAGTTTTTGCTTTTTTAGGTCCTAATGGGGCGGGTAAGAGTACAACTATAAAGATGTTAACTACACTTTTACAGCCAGATGAAGGAGAAATTTTTTTAAATGGTTTCAGTGTTTTGAAAAATAAAGCTGAAGTGAGAAAATCTTTTGGTATAGTCTTTCAAGACCCAAGCTTAGATTCGGAGTTAAGTGCTTATGAGAATATGTATTTTCATGCGGTGTTATATAAAATTCCTAAAAAAGAAAGACAGTTAAAAATTAAAAATCTTTTAGAAATGGTTGATTTATGGGAAAAAAGAAAACAAGTAGTTAAAAAATTCTCTGGAGGCATGAAAAGACGCCTAGAAATAGCTAGAGGACTTTTACATCATCCTAAAGTTCTTTTTTTAGATGAACCAACTTTAGGTTTAGATCCTCAAACTAGACAGCATATTTGGCAATATATAATGAATTTAAATAAATCAGAAGGTTTAACTATATTTTTTTCAACTCATTATTTAGATGAAGTAGAAAAAATTGCTAATAAAGTAGCTATAATTGATAAAGGTAGAATTATAGAGAGGGGTTCAGTTGAGGAAATAAAAAATCGGCAAAATAGTAAAAGCTTAGAAGATGCCTTTATTAAATTAACGGGGAATAATCTAAGAAATGATGAAAAAGCTGAAACCTTTTCTCGATTTAGACAAACTATAAGAAAAAGTTAATAATAATATTTATGTTTAATATTATTTATATTCTTTGGCTCAGGCAAATAAAAAGATATTGGCGTTCTAAATCTAGAATTATAGGTTCTTTAGGGCAACCAGTATTATTTTTAGTGGCCTTAGGCTTTGGTTTCGCTCCAATGTATGAAGCTAGTGGTCAAGGAAATTTTATTCAATTTTTAGCTCCAGGAATTATTGCTATGAGTATTATTTTTACAGCAATGTTTTCAGGTATGGAAGTGCTATGGGATAAACAGTTTGGTTTCTTGAAAGAAACTTTAGTTGCTCCTGTTAGTAGATTTAATATCATGTTAGGCAGAACTCTAGGTGGAGCTAGTGTAGCTATTTTTCAAGGTTTGTTGGTCTTATTTATTTCTAGTTTTTTTGGTTTTTCTCTACCAAGCTTAGGAGGATTTTTCTTAGCTTTGGTTTTTATGTTTTTAATAGCCTTATTTTTTACTGCCTTAGGTACAGCTATTGCTTCAATGTTAGAAGATATGCAAGGTTTTCAATTGATTATGTCTTTTTTAGTTATGCCTATATTTTTTCTTTCAGGCTCTCTTTTTCCCTTGGAAGGAATTAATCAGGTGCTATATTCAGTTATTAGAATGAATCCTTTAACCTATGGTGTTGACGGCCTTAGGTTTGGTTTAACCGCACAAGGATCTTTTAGCGTTGGTTTAGATTTAATAGTTTTACTTGTTTTGACTATAGTCTCTTTAATTATAGGGGCTAAACTTTTTTCTAGAATACAGACTTAAATCATTGTATTAAATATAAAATATATGAATTTAGAAAAAATTAGCAATATAAGCGCTCGCGTTGAAACCCTCGATAAAAAAGAAAGGAAAGAAATTTTGTTTGAAAGAATTGGGAAAATTGCATTGGTTTACGCTGATAAAAAGTTTAATGAGATTAGAGAAAGTGATAGTAATTATAAATTTTCTGATGCAGTTAAAGATTCTACACCATTAAAAAATATTATTTTAGATCCAGTTTTTCAGTTGGATAACTTTAGTTTTAAAAAATATCAAGAGAAAATTGATTTATTTTTAAAAGATTTTTATCTTGAGTTGGATAATATTTATGAAACAGATAGATTTGATTTGGATAAAATTTCTAGTCTAACTAGTTCAAAAAAAGATTCAATTAAAAAATATTTAGATGTAGAAAATTTTAAAGATTTTGAAAAGAAAACTAAAGAAAGTGACACAAAAGTGTTAAATTTTAATAAAATTAATAATATTGAAGTAGATGCTGAAAAGAAATATAAAGATCTAGAAAAATTAGGATTTTCTAAATTTGATCATTTTATAGAGGTTCATGTTGAAGATTTTTATAACACAGATCAAAATAATTTAGGTTCAGAATTAATTAAAAAAGATCTTGGTTTAGTGGCGGAACATATTATTGATAAAGAACCAGAAACAGCCGCGGTTATCGGTAAATCTTGGTTGTTAGACACTCCTTTGGCTGATCGTTTAGGGTTTCAACGAATAGAAGATAAGGAAACAAAGCAAAATGATTTCTCAACTTGGCTACAATTTATTGATAAAAATGGAGAGATTGATCAAAAAAGGTTTAATCAATTTTTAAAAACAGAAGAGTTGCCCTATAAAAGTGTTAAAGCTATGATGTTGGTTGAAGATTTTTTAAAAAGATATTTACCAGAAAATCGTCGCGGTAAAGTAATTTTAAAAGAGGTAAATGCAGATAGAAAAGATTTCTGGTTTAAGCTGCAGAATGATACGCAGTTAATTAAGTCGGAATGGGATGATTTGTTAAAAAATAATGATGATTTTGATATTTTTATTAATAGCAATAAATCATTTAATGAGGTATTAAATTTTCTTGATTTAGAAGACAGAGAGCAATACATAAGTTTTTTAAAGATTATGTATAATAGTAATATTCCTTGGCTTAAATTTCATGAACATAAAAACGAGAGTATTGAAAAAATAGATAAAAAGATAAATAAAATCATGAAAGATGATTTATATAAAGATAAAGAAATTTTTATAGATAAATTATATTAACTACAAATTTATGAGATTAAAAAATAAGGTAGCAATAGTAACTGGAGCTGGTTCTGGTATTGGGCAGGCTATTTCGGAGGCGTTTATTAAAGAAGGAGCTAAAGTTGTTTGTAGCGATATTAATATAGTTAAGAATCTCTCTGATAGGGCTTATTTTATAAAAGCTGATGTTTCCAAAAGCGAGGAAATTAAAAATTTAATTGCTAAAACAGTAGAGAAGTTTGGTTCTTTAGATATTATGGTTAATAATGCTGGCATTGGTTCCGCGGGTAGTATCATTGAAGAAACTGATGAAAATT
>CAYMGT010000034.1:0-9733 GCA_964390115.1 uncultured Gammaproteobacteria bacterium | reverse complement strand
ACAGTAGCTTTATGAATATTCCTGGTTTTAGGATCGTGTACCATAAATGCTTTATAACCACTGTGTTCGTATTTGTGATATACTAAATTGTGATGTAATTTTAAAATATTATCCATTAAATTAATACGAAATTCTTGTACATCTTTACGTTTGTTTTTACCTAGCAAAAATTCTTGCCAGGCTTCTAGCAAATTTTCTAAACTTACAATATTTTCAAATTTATGAATCAATCTAATCTTTATATTTCTAATTCTACCCCCCCCCGACAATTTCAACTAGTCCCGCTTCTTCAGAAATCAAAAGACTCATATATTCTTTGGCATACGTATTTCAAATCAATACCCAAAGAACATCGCTTTAGCCTTGGCATTAAAATTGATAATATTTTCATTGAAATAATAGAGATGATTTCTGGAGCTTTGTACGTAAATAAAAATGAAAAAATACTTTATATTAAAGTTTCTATCAGAAAAACTGATACATTAAAATTGTTGTTTCTGATACTTTGGGAAACTAAATCATTAGATAATAAAAAATATTTAATGATATCCGAAAGAATTGATGAGATTGGTCGGATGCTCGGCGGTTGGTTAGGGCAGATTATAAAACAAAACTCCTCTATCAAAAGATAGGGGAGTTTTTGAGAAACTTGCGAAACGACGAAAGCGAAACCACTATCACGATTCCACTTGTTGTCAGGATTGTCATAGTTCGTGTTCAGCCAGGAACCATCGTCATTGCGATTAGCATTGAGGAGTTTAGGATCGCCGTCAGAAATATGCAAAATACCGCCTTTACACCGCCCTTTGAATGCTCAAATGAGCTGAATATTATTCGACATCATAATGTCATAGTATTTTGCACCAAGTTTCGTTATATAACATCATTATTCTACTCTACCTACAGCCTTGACCAAAGATATTCTCAAAACAATAGTGTTCATCACAGTGATCACCAACCTTAATCGGTGACATATTCACTTTGATTGATATCATTTTAGCATATTTATAAAGTATACAAAAAAAAAAGAACCTCGAATTACTTATGTAATTCGAGGCTAAAATCAAAGAGCTAAAGACTAAATTCTAAAAATTCAAAAAACTAAAGCCTAAGAGCCAGAAACTTGCGAAACGACGAAAGCGAAACCACTATCACGACCCCACCTGAAGCCAGGAAAGCCATAGAACGCGTCCAGCCAGGAACCACCGCCAAGGCGACTAGCACTGAGGAGTATAGGATCGCCGTCAGAATCTTTGATTGCTTCATGCATTGTCACGATCCAATACAAGTCCATAGCTTCAAGTTCTTTATCAGAGAACTTTTCTCTGATAAGACAGGCTATTTCAGTGTTAGGAGTTGATAAGCTCCTTTTTTTAGCTTCCTTTCGGATGTTTTTAGTGATGCGTTTGTTATCGCTAAAAATTTCCCCTTTAAGCACGGCCACTCTGTAAATTGTGCCTGGATTTGATAGCACAAAGCTTTCTGATCGTAATACGCTCTTAGCATAATTACTCACACGAAAGCCTTTAGATTCCAGACGAGCAATCCATTCTTCTCCGGTTGTACCATCAGAAACAAGATCGTCATCTAAATAGATAACCCTGTCTTTTTCTGTCCAGCTTCTAGTTAGCTCCGAAATAATTAACTCACCACGAAGAAACATATTTACTTTGTCCATTCCTCCTAATTTGTTTACAATAGCCTCAATTTGTCCGAGACTTAAATCTCCATATTTCATGATAATAAAGTATTTTGTAGACTGCTTGTCCACATTATCTGCTATCCGCAGTAAGAGCTATAACCATCGTAGTCACAGCCAGGAAACGGCTAAATTATTAACCATTTTTTGGCTGTGACCAGTTTCGCATTCAATTTTAAGGTGCTAAAATAAGTATATCATATTTTATATATTATGTCAAACTTTTTTTTTAGTTTTTACTTGGTTTAGAAAATTAGTATATATTAAAATTGTGATAATTACAAAAATAATATAATCAACTATAAAAATAAAACAGCTCCCTAGTGAAACTGTTTTATTCTATAAAATAATCTAAATAATCTTTTAAGTATATATCTCTCTTTTCTTCTTACCCTTATAACCCGTTCCAGCAGGTATTAAGCAACCAATAATAACATTTTCTTTTAATCCTTCAAGGTAGTCTATTTTACCGTTTATAGCCGCCTCTATTAAGACTCTTGGGGTCTCTTGAAAAGACGCCGCTGATAGAAAACTATCAGTTGTTAAAGAGGCTTTAGTAATACCTAAAAGTATTCTCTCTGATTTGGCTGGCTTTTTCGCTATCTTATTAGCGGTCATAAGCACTCCTTCTTCCACTACTTCTCCAGGTAAAAGAGTAGTACCTCCCGACTCTATAATCAAATGACGTGAAAACATCTGCTTAGCAATTATCTCAATATGTTTATCATTTAGAGGTTGTCCTTGAGAAGAATACACATACTGAATTTCTTTAATAATATACTTTTGCGTCTCCAGTCTGCCCCGTAAACGATAAAGCTCTTTCAAGTCTAAACTACCTTCAGTTAATTGATCGCCTCTCTTTACCCGATCTCCATCTTTTACAAACAACACAATTCCACGACTAATAGAAAATTGTTGCACCTTCTCAACTTCTCTTAAAACACCAATATACTTATCAGTTATTTGAGCAATACCACCCGCCTTTGCTTTGACCGCCTTTGCTCCAACAGTAAATAAATCTTCTCCCTTGCTTACTTTATCCCCATCTTTAACTTTCACCTTAGGATCTACTTTTTTCTTTTTTTCTGTTTTACCTGATTCTAATTTATATTCATTTATAGCTTCAGAAAAATAATATTTATCTGAAGAAGTGCCTTTGAAGTGAAGGTTTAAAAGCTTAGCTTTAGGATTATCAACTGAAATTTCTTTACCTGATTCATCAACAATTATCTTTTTGGCGGTTTCAATACTTATTCTACCGTCATATTCTGAAAGTAAACCTTTCTTCTTAGGTGAACGTCTTTCAAATATTTCTTCTACTCTAGGCAAACCTTGAGTAATATCATCTTGTCCGGCTACACCACCGCTATGAAAAGTTCTCATAGTAAGCTGAGTTCCTGGCTCACCAATAGACTGAGCAGCGATAGTTCCAACGGTAGTTCCGATTTTTACTGCTTTATTATAAGCTAAATCATAACCATAACACTTACTACAAATTCCTTTAGGTAATCTACAGCTTAAAACTGAGCGAGCACAAGCCTCTTCTATATCTTCTCCTTTTAAATTTTTAACATGTTCTTCATCCATTAACTCACCAGCTTTAAATATAGTTTTACCACTAACATTTTTTAAATCTTTAGCTAGGTAACGACCTGCAATTCTTTTAACAATATCTGTACCAATTTTTTCACTCTCAGCTTTAGTAATAAGCATTCCTTTATCATCTTTACAATCATCAGAAGTAACGATTATATCTTGAGAAACATCAACTAAACGTCTAGTTAAATAACCAGCATTAGCGGTTCTAAGAGCTGTATCAGATAAACCTTTTCTAACTCCATGAGTAGAAATAAAATATTCTAACACTCCAAAACCTTTTTTAAAGTTACCTTTAACTGGAAGCTCAATAATTGACCCTGAAGGAGAAGTTACTAAACCTTTCATGCCTAAAATCTGTACAGGTTGAGCCCAGGATCCTCTAGCCCCTGATTCAATCATAGAAAATACTGGTAAAATATCATTAAGACCTGCCTTGCAAATTTCTGCGATTATATCTTTAGTTTCTGTCCAAGTTTCAATTACCTTACTGTATCTCTCAGATTCAGTCAGTAAACCATCATCAAATTGTTCTTGAATTAATTCAACTTTATCATTAGCTTTTTCTATTAACTCATCTTTTTCTGGATAATAAGGTAAGTCGCCAAAACCCCAAGAAAGTCCAGAACGAGTTATAAAAGCAAAACTCTTATCTTTTAGATCATCAATAAATTTTACTGTAGCTTCTTCACCATAAATATAAAGACAATCTTTAATTAAATTTTTTAATTTACCTTTATCTATAACTTCATTAACAAAACGCAATTTTTCTGGTAAAATACTATTAAAAATTACTCTTCCAATAGTAGTTCTTAGCCTTTCGCCACTTTCTTTTTGTCTAATTATAATCGCTTGATGTAATTTTAAGAGATTACTGTCATAGGCTAATTTAGCATCTTTTTCATTAGAAAAATGTTTAAGTTCTTTATCTTCTTTTTTATCATTTTCTTTATCTAATACAGTAATATAATATGCTCCCCAGACAATATCTTGGTTAGGAGCAACAATTGGATCTCCCGTGGCAGGCTTAAGTAAGTTATGAGTTGATAACATTAAATCCCTAGCTTCTGCTACCGCTTCTTTGGTTAGAGGAACGTGAACAGCCATTTGGTCACCATCAAAGTCAGCATTAAAAGCACTACAAACTAAAGGATGAATTTGTATAGCTTTACCTTCTATAAGAATAGGTTTAAAGGCTTGAATACCTAAACGATGTAAGGTTGGGGCACGATTTAAAAGCACATAAGCTTCTTTAACTATATTTTCTAAAATATCCCATACGTCATCATGTCTAGCTTCTATATAGCGTGAAGCACTGCGAACATTATGAACGATTTCTTGTTTTATAAGCTGTGAAATTATAAAAGGTTTAAAAAGCTCTAAAGCCATAATTTTAGGCAACCCACATTGATCTAATTTAAGTTTAGGGTTAACCACAATAACACTACGACCAGAATAGTCTACTCTTTTACCTAAAAGATTTTGACGAAATCTTCCTTGTTTACCTTTAAGCGAATCAGCTAAAGATTTTAACTGTCTTTTTTGCCCCGTAGAGGCAGTTACAGTTTTAGAATGTCTAGCTGAGTTATCAATTAAAGCATCTACCGCTTCCTGTAACATCCTTTTTTCATTCCTACAAATAACTTCAGGAGCATTTAGATCTATAAGTTGTTTTAACCTATTGTTTCTATTTATAACCCTTCTGTATAAGTCATTTAAATCAGAAGCAGCAAAACGGCCACCGTCTAAAGCCACCATCGGTCTTAAATCTGGAGGAATAACCGGTAAAACTTTAAGCACCATCCATTCGGGACGAATATTATTATTTCTTAAACTCTTTAAAAGTTTTAAGCGTTTAATAAGTTTATCTTTTTTAGATTCAACAACTTTTTTAAATTGAATTTCTAATTCTTCAACTTTCTTATCTAAATCAATTTTAGATAACAAATCTCTAACTGCTTCCGCTCCAATACCTGCTTCAAACAAATGACCAAACTTTAAACTTAAGTTTTGATAAACTTGTTCAGAAATAATACTCATTAATTTTAAATCTTTTAATTCTTTCTGAGTCTGTTCAAAATTTTCATTTAAATATTCTAACTTTTCTTCCTTACCTTTCTCTAAAGCCTTTATGGTAACACTTTTATTATCTTCTTTTTCCAGATTTTTTAATTTTTGTTGATATTCACTTTCAATACTCTTAACTTTGCTTTTATATTCTTTTTTAATTTGTTCTAAAGTGGCTAATTTTAAATCTTCGTCAATATCGACTACAATAAAGCTAGCAAAATAAACAACTTTTTCTAAAGACTGCATACTTAAATCCAAAAGCAAGCCAATCTTAGAAGAAATTCCTCGAAGAAACCAAATATGAGTAATAGGAATTTGTAAGCTTATATGTCCCATTCTTTCACGTCTTACAATTGAGCGAGTTACCTCAACTCCACATTTATCGCAAACAATACCCTTATATCTAATCTTTTTATATTTCCCACAGGCACACTCCCAGTCCTTAGTTGGGCCAAAAATTCTTTCGCAGAAAAGACCTTCTTTCTCAGGTTTCTGCGTTCTGTAGTTGATAGTCTCAGGACGAACAACTTCACCGTTAGACCATTTTTCAATCTGTTCCGGAGAAGCTACTTTGAGACGTATAGCGTCAAAATCGCTAGTTTTAATTGGATTTAACATATTATTTTATATTGAAGTTTATTTAAATTATTTAAGCGTAAAAATAAATTATTTTTCTTTCTCTGCTTTATTCTCTATTTCTTTTTTTTCTTCAAGTTTATTATCTGATAAATCTTCATCTTTTTTAGCACCTTTATCACTATCAAGCTCTTCTTGATTAATATTTTTTTGTCCACCTAAAAGCTCAACATTTAAACAAAGTCCTTTTAATTCTCTAATTAAAACGTTAAAAGATTCTGGAACATTTCGTTTTTCTATTTCCTCACCTTTAATAATAGCTTCATAAGCTTTACTCCTTCCGGGAACATCATCTGACTTAATAGTTAACATTTCTTGAAGAGTGTGAGCAGCTCCATAACCTTCCAAAGCCCAAACTTCCATTTCTCCAAAACGTTGTCCGCCAAACTGTGCTTTTCCGCCTAAAGGTTGCTGAGTAATTAAAGAATAGGGACCAATTGAACGTTGATGAATCTTATCTTCAACCATATGGTTTAATTTCAACATATACTTATAGCCCACAGTAATTTTATGTTCATAAGGTTCTCCGGTTTTACCGTCATATAAAATAACTTTTCCATCTTCAGGGAGACCAGCTTTTATTAATTGATTCTTTATCTCTTGCTCACTTATACCATTTAAAGGTGGTGTAGCTACCTTATAACCCAACTTTTGAGCAGCAAATCCCATATGAGTCTCTAAAAGCTGGCCTAAGTTCATACGAGAAATAATTCCTAAAGGGGATAAAATTACATCAACGGGTGTACCATCTTCTAAATAAGGCATATCTTCAGCAGGAACAATTTTAGAAATAACTCCTTTATTTCCATGACGACCTGACATCTTATCACCCACTTGAACTTTTCTCAAATTAGCGATTGATATTTGAATTGAGGTTAAAACTCCAGCAGCTAGTTTATCGCCGTCATCTCGAGAGAATATTTTAACATCTACAATTTTACCATGTTCTCCATGTTCCAAATAAAGTGAAGAATCTCTAACATCTTTAGCTTTTTCTCCAAAAATAGCTCTAAGTAATTTTTCTTCTGCTGATAAAGTAGTTTCTCCTTTGGGAGTAATTTTTCCTACTAAAATATCGCCTGAAGAAACTTCTGCTCCAATTCTAATTATTCCTTCTTCATCTAAATTTTTAAGTTTTTCTTCACTAATATTAGGAATATCATTGGTAACTACTTCTGGTCCTAACTTAGTATCTCTCACGTCAATAGTATAATTTTCTATATGAATTGAAGTGTAAACATCTTGTTTAACTAAACGTTCAGAAATTATAATAGCATCTTCGTAGTTATATCCTTCCCAGGTCATAAAAGCGACTAAAATATTTTTTCCCAAAGCCAGTTCTCCTTTGGAAATTGCCGGACCATCAGTTAAAACTTGTCCTGCTTTAATTTTATCACCTTTATCTACAATCGGTCGTTGATTAATACAAGTTGAATAATTAGAACGTAAAAACTTGTTAAGTGAATATTTAAATATTTTTCCTTTAGTTGTTTTAAACTCTATATTTTTAGCATCAACTTTGGTAATTTCTCCCGCATCAGGAGAGATAATCACATGCCCAGAATCTCTAGCAGCTCTTCCTTCTACACCTGTACCAACTATTGGGGAATCGCTAACTATTAAAGGGACAGCTTGACGTTGCATGTTTGTACCCATAAGAGACCGCTGACCATCATTATGTTCAGTAAACGGAATTAGAGAAGTAGCTACAGAAATTATTTGATTAGCCGCTACTCCAGCAAAATCAATTTCATTTACATCAACCTTAGTCGGTTGACCATATTTTCTCACTTCATAACTATTCACTAAAATTTTACCTTGTTTATCATTAGGAATAGTTGAGGCGGCAGTAATATATTTTTCTTCACTAAAAGCATCTAAATAGACTATTTCGTTAGTTATAATACTACCTGCCTTGCTGTGTTTTATTTTTCTATAGGGTGCTTCTAAAAATCCATATTTATTTAGTCTCGCATAACTAGCTAAATGACCCACTAGACCAATATTTGGTCCCTCAGGAGTAGCAATTGGACAAATTCTACCATAATGAGTAGTGTGAACATCTCTAACGTCAAAACCCGCTCTTTCTCTAGTTAAACCTCCTGGACCCATAGCTGAGAGTCTCCTTTTATGTTCTAATTCCGCCAAAGGATTAGTCTGGTCCATAAACTGCGATAATTGAGAAGACATGAAAAATTCTTTAACCACACCAATAACCGGACGAGCATTAACTATTTTAGTTGGACTCAAGTTGGCTAAATCAGTAGTACTCATTTTATCCTTAATAATTCTCTCCATTCTAGCTAAACCAACTCTAAAACGATTTTGCACTAAACCACCAATTGCTCTAATTCGTCGATTACCTAAATGATCAATATCATCTTCAGCTTCTTGAGTGATGTTTAGTCTGATAACTTCTTTTATAATAAGGATTAAATCTTCTTTTCTTAAAACTCTATTCTCTTTAGAATTAGCTAAATCTAAATCAAATCTTCTGTTTAACTTATAGCGTCCCACTGAACCAAAGTCGTAGCGATCAAAACGAAAAAACATAGCATGAATAAGCTGTCTAGCATTATCAGTGGCAGCTAAGTCTCCAGGTCTAATTCTTTTATAGACTTCCTGTAATCCCTCAGCCTCGTCTTTAGCTAAATCTTTTTCAATAGTAGCATCGATATAAGAAATTTCTCCTTCTCTGGGAATTAAATCAACATCAGTAAACAACTTCTTTATCTCTTCATCTGTTTCATAGCCAAAAGCACGAAGAAGTGAAGTAATTGCCACTTTTCGTTTTCTATCAATTCTAACCCAAATTACTTTATTAGCATCAGTTTCAATTTCTAACCAAGCTCCGCGGTTAGGAATAACTTTAGCTCCATAACATTTTTTTTCTTTAATATATTCAGCTGTAAACATAACTCCAGCACTTCTAATAAGTTGAGAAACAATCACTCTCTCAATGCCGTTAATTATGAAAGTTCCATTACTAGTCATAACTGGAAAATCTCCTAAAAAAACTTCTTGATTCATTATTTGCTTGGTTTTTTTATTCACTAATCTAGTTTTGACTCGTATAGGTGCTTCATAACTGATATTCTTTTTACGACTCTCCAACTCGCTAAATTTTGGCTCATCTAAATAATAATCTTCAAAATATAACTCTAAATCTCTACCGCTAAAATCAATTACGGGGGATATTTCATCAAATAATTCAGCTAAACCTTCTTTTAAAAACCAATTATAGGAATCCTTTTGTATTTCAATAAGTTCAGGCATAGGCATTGCCTGTACAAAATCAGTGAAATACTTTCTTTGACCCAGCTCCAAACTGGAATTTTTCTTTTCCACCATATATTTTTAAATTTATTTTTTATTACTAAAAAATTCTCAATTTTTTAAGTTGAGTATAATTAAAATTATTTATTTGTTGATTGTTATTAAAATCACGCCGATTTTTTTATCTTAGCCTGATGGAAAATTATCATGACTAAGATGTTAAAAATAATCCGCTAACAATAGCTATATTAACTGATTAAAGAGCAAGGCAAAAAAACAAAAAAACGGTACTATAGGCCACAAAATCCAACCTATTCCGTTTTAATAGATTTATTTTTATCACTTAAACTTAAGTTAATTAAAAGTATTTTAAATTATATTATAAATAATTTTATCTGTCAACAACTGCGCTCATCCATGATACAGTTGACACTTGTAAATATATATTATGAATTA
>CAYMGT010000033.1:0-9801 GCA_964390115.1 uncultured Gammaproteobacteria bacterium | reverse complement strand
TAATATTACATCATCTTTTTCCGAATAAATGCTGGTATATTTAATTCATCGTCTTCGTCATTACTATTTTTAGCTATTTTATCTTCTTTCTTGGGTTCCACTTTTGGTCGACTTATTCCCTCATCATTATTATCATCTTCACCAGATTCACTTCTAGATTTTTTTTCTTCACTTGCTTTACTATCCTCATCATCATTTTCTTGCATAGACCAAGGATTTTTTATAAAACTATTTTTACTTTGTAATTCTTCTTCTGCTTGTTTACTAACAAACGAATTAGAACTATATTTTCTATCAAAACTAGAAACTTTTTTTCCCGTCTCTTGATTATCAAATCCTGTTGCTACAACTGTAATCTTTATTTGATCTTTTAATTTTTCATCAATTACTGCCCCAAAAATAATCTTAGCTTCTTCGTCAGCTGCTGAGGTAATTACTTTAGCGGCGTCATTTACTTCATTCATACCTAAACTAGATCCTCCTGTAATAGTAAATACTATACCTTTAGCTCCCTCAATAGACATATCTAATAAACTGGAGTTTATAGCCGCCTTAGCTGCCTCTACCGCCTTATTTTCACCACTAGACTGACCTATACCCATTAAAGCTGAACCAGCATTAGACATAACTGCTTTAACATCAGCAAAGTCAGCGTTTATAACACCTGGAACAGTTATTATTTCAGCAATACCTTGCACACCTTGACGAAGCACATCATCAGCTACATTAAAAGCTTCTAAAAGAGAGGCCTTTTTATCAATGACCTGTAAAAGTTTATCATTAGAAATAGTTATAATAGTATCAACTCTATCAGCTAATTCAGAAAAAGCTCTATCAGCAATATTTTTTCTCTGACCTCCTTCAAAAGAAAAAGGCTTAGTAATTACACCAACAGTTAAAGCTCCTAAATCTCTAGCTATTTGAGCAACTACAGGAGCAGCTCCACTACCAGTTCCACCACCCATGCCACAAGTAACAAACACCATATCACAGCCTTTGATTATTTCTCTAATTTCATTTTGTGATTCTTCAGCAGCTTGCTTACCTAACTCAGGATTCATACCTGCTCCTAAGCCACGAGTAACAGCTTTACCAATGTGTAGCTTTTCCCCTGCCTTGTTGTAATGCAAAGCTTGTACATCAGTATTCATAGCTACAAATTCTACACCTTGAATACCTTTTTCAATCATCCTATTTATTGCAGCGCCGCCGCCGCCGCCAACTCCAACTACTTTTATCTTTGCAAAGGTTTCTACTGCTGGTTTTACTTCTGCCATAAAAATAATATTAATTCATTATATATTAAGGGGCAATTTTTTTAATCATTGATTTTAATTTACCTACTATATCCCCTACGTTTTTAGATATTTTTGATGGTTTTCTCTGTGGATCATAATGTCTAGCCCAAGCTACTAACCCTAAAGCAGTTGAATACTTACCCTCATTAACCTTGTCAATAACTGTTTCTAAGTTTCTATTAATTCCTAATCCAGCGGGAAGTCTCAAATATTTTTTAGCTGACTCAACTAAACTTTTTAATTCACTACCTGCTCCAGTTAAAAATACTCCAGCTGGCAACATGCCTGATCGTTCAATTTTTTTTAACTCATCATCTACCATTTTAAATATTTCTTCAACTCTGGCATCAATTATTTCAGAAACATACTTCTTAGAAACAGGCTCCAAGGTTTCATTAATCTCTTCTTCCCTAGCTAATTCTTCTAGATTTATCTCTTCTTTTTTGTCAATCATATCAGGCATGGAATCACCAAAGTCTAGTTTAATTCTTTCAGCTAAATTAATTGGGCAACGAAGACCAATGGCAATATCTGAGGTTATATGTTCAGAACCAATGGGTAGAATAGCAGCGTGTAGTAAATTTCCTTCTTCATAAACCGATAAGCCTGTTGTAGTAGTACCGATATTTATAACCGCCACACCTAGTTCTTTTTGTTTTTTAGTAAGCAAAGCCCCTCCTGCCGCCAAAGGAGCAACAACTAAATCTTCAATATCTAAACCTGTTCGGTATATTGCTTTGGTTAAATTTTTTAATTGGCTGGATAAACCTAAAATAATTAAAGTTTCTACTTCTAATCTAATGCCACTCATCCCAATAGGATCTTTAACATCTTCTTGATTATCTACGGCAAAACGAATTGGTATAACATGTAATATTTCATAATTAGCTGGCACAGCTACACTTCCAGCCGCTTCAATTGCTCTGTCTATATCAGCCTCATTTATTTCTCCATCACTTTTTCCAACTGCAACCACACCCTTACTCCTCTCACAACGAATACGTGGATCATTAACACTTAACCAAACATTATCTATAGGAACTCCAACCAATCTTTCAGCTTTTTCTATACAAGCAGATACCGAAGACGTAGTATCTTCAATACTACTAACCGATCCTTTACTAAACCCACTAGTTGCTACAGACACAGCTCCAATAACTTGTAAACCACTGATTTCACGATTAGAGCGCTGAGAAACAACTAACCTAATTTCACTTGAGCCAATATCTAAACCAGAGATAATCTCTTCTTTCATATTAATTTAAATTAAATTTAAGCCTATAAAAATACGCTTATTACTATTATACAAAAAAAACAGAAATAAGACAAATAATAACAATCTATTTATCTGCTACATAAACAGACCGAAATACCAAGCACTAATTGCTTCAGCAAATAATAAAACTATAGTAGCTGCTACAGACAAAAATACTCCAAGTGGCAAGCGACTCTGCCACTTTTTCTTTTTTATTGCAATTAGAATCAAAGAAATAAGTGAACCTAGTAAATAGGCTATTAGAATAACTAGAAGCAGATGGCGTAAGTTGATAAAAATTGCTCCAAGAAATAGACCTAAATACAAATCACCCTCACCAATTCCTTTCTTCTTAGTAATTAAATACTGAAACCAGAAAAAGGCAAACGAAACTGCTAAACTTAAAATAATTTGCCACCAAAAAAAACCTAAAAATAAATTGAATGCTATCACTATAATAGTGGCAGGTATGACTAAAAGCAAGGAAACCAGTTGCCAACGCAAATCAAATACAAAAATAACCAGTAAGACGGAGACGATTAACCAATTTCTAGCCAAGGCTAGGCTTAAAGGTTCTAAGTTTGGTAAAAAATAATAAACTGCTAAAAACAAAATAGCCGTTATTAATTCAACAGCAGGATATTGAAAAGAAATCTTTTTTTTACAATGACGACAAGACCCTTTTAAAGCTAAGAAGCTTAAAACAGGTATATTATCGTGCCAAGAAATTTTATGATGACAATGAGGGCAATATGACCGCCCCATTAAACTTTCTTCCTTAAATAAGCGCCAAATTAAACAATTAAGAAAACTTCCCACTATTAAACCAAAAATAATAACTAAAATATACATAAAATTATTTAAATAATACTAAATAAAGAAAACGAAAAAATTTCAACAAATACATACCTATACTACCATAATGTTTTTTAAAATAATAATTCTGAGACTGATAGTAATATTTTTTTTCAATTTATTGTCACCTTTAAAACTTAAACCTCTTTCATGAATTAAAAAAATATCATCAGGTGTTATTACACACTCATAATTTAACTTCTTAAGTTTTTGACAAAAATCAATATCCTCAAAATACATAAAAAAAGTTTTATCAAACCCTCCCACTGAAAAAAAAGCTGTATTTTTTACAACCATAGACGCCCCGCTTATCCAATCAACTTTTAAAATATCATTATTTTTAATCAACTTTTTTGTTTCTAGTCTCAATTTTTTCTCGCTTTTTTTAAAAATTGTATTTTTAAAACTAGGAAATCTACCAAAAAATCTTGTTTCTAAATCTAGTTTGGAATCTTTTAAAACCGGAGAGATAGCAGCTATTTTGCTATTATCACTAAAAATTTTTTCTATCTCTAACAAAATATCACTAACTAAATAAGCATCACTGTTTAAGAAAAATAAGTAATCACCCTTGGCAACTAAAGCTCCTTGATTACAAGCACTAGAAAAACCTAAGTTAGATGAATTAAAAATATAACTAACATCTTTGAAATAAAACTCCTTTATCATTGCCTGACTAGCGTCCTGAGAATTATTATCAATTACAATAATTTCTCTTTTTTCTAGTTGAGTAAACTTTAAAATAGACGTCAAACATCTTCTTAAGGATTCTTGGGTATTATAATTTACAATAACAAAGGAGAAAATTGCCATATTATTACTTATTTTCAAAAACTTTTTTTAAAGCCTTGGCTGGATCATAATCTAAATCTAGATTTAAAGCTATGTTAAGCTCTTTTAAGGCTAAATCATCATCACCTTGTAAATGATAAAGAGAGGCTAGAGCAGTCGACCAGGCCGGATCACTTGGCTGAAGTTCTTTACCTTTTATATTATACTCTACAGCTTCATCATAATCTTCTAAAACATAATAACAGTCAGCAATTTTTTTTAAAACTGAAAAGTTTTCCCTTAGTGCATATGAAGTCTTAAAGAAATCCATAGCCTCAATATAATCACCTTGAAGAGTCTGCATATCTCCTAGATCAGCGTAAATTAAACTAAGTTGATACAATAGCTGAGGTTTATGAGGTAAAGATAATCTATTGTCAAAAATACTCGGCAAATTATTTAAAGCTAAATAATAATATTGCTCAGCTTCCTTATACCTCTCACTATCTCTATATAGTTTAGCTAACTCAAAATAAGGACGAAAATTATTTGGCGCACTCTCAATAGCTTGTCTGTAGAAAAACTCACTGGACTGATAATTTTTTAAAGCTTTTTGTATAATTGCTTTAGATAAATAGTTCCTATAACCCTCACCTAAAACAGAACTAGTTTCCTTTAATTTAATTTCCAGCTCTATAAAAATAGGAAGCTTATTTTCTATAAATAAATAAGAAATTTCTTGAGAAAATTCTTGACGATATTTAGGTAAATCTCTAATTTCTAAGGCATAATCATAGAGAAGTATGGCAGCGGGGTACTCTCCTTTATGAAGTTGCTTCACACTACTACTGAAATAGTGATCAGCTGAAAGTCTATTCAACTGAGAGAAGAAAAAAATAAAAAATAAAACTAGTAAAGCCAGACTTAAAATGTATTTTAAATAACTAGGCATCTTAAAAATAAATACTTTTTTTTCAGCAATTATCTCTTTTTGTTCTACATAAATAATTCCCAAAATACCGACATATCCCCATAGATAAATATAACTAGTGGTGGTCTCAAAAGTAAATTGCATAGCAATTAAAGCTGAGAGAATTCCCATAAAAATAAATTGACTAGCTTTAATTTTCTTGTTCTTCTTCTCTAAGTATCTAAATTGCTTAAAGACATTAAACAACCATAAAAGAAAAACTGATAAGGCTAACGTCCCACCTACAACTAAATAGTCTAAAAATATATTGTGAGTTCTGTCCATGTAAGTACTCAACTTTTCATATAAAGCCCAATCTTTATTAAAATTATCCCTAAATAGATTTTCTTGTGTATCAAGACCGTAACCCAAAAAGGGCTGTTTAATAATTTTTGTAAAAGCCGCTTGAAAATATAGCACACGAGTAGAAGCGGTAGCACCACTAAAGAAATTTGTAACTCTATCTCTAAAAATAGGCTGAAAACTAATAACAGAAATAAGGACAGCTAAAAACAAAAAAATTGCTAAGAATTTTTTTAACTTAAAAATATTTTTCTGTCTGATTAAATAAAATCCGAAAATTAAATTAGCTATTATAAAAGCTAACCAAGCACCCCGAGAAAAACTTACAACTAATGCACTTAAATTTATAAGCAAGGCTAAACTAAAGAGAGCTTTAAGATAGTTTTTCTTGGTCTGTAAAAAGAGATAGAAAATAATTGGCCAAGTAAATAAAAGGAATAACCCCAAGTAATTAGGTTGGCCTAAGGTGGAAAAGGCTCGAGAAAAAGTTGGAGACTCTACCCACCTTATATAATCTAAACCTAAAAACTGTGCTAAACCATATAAACTAACTAAAGTAGAACTTAAAGCAATACTAGAAAATATTTGTTTTATGCTCACTATTTTTTTATCTTGATAAATATTAAAAATTAAAAGAACTAACCATAAAAATAAAGCCAAGTAAAAACTTAGCCCATTTAATCTCTCATAAGAACCATTAAAAGATTGATTAAAATCTTTAGAAAAATAGCTACTTAGAGCTAAAACAAATAAAAGTAGAGCAGGATACAAATAAAGCTTGAAAAGTTGATGAGAAAATTTAATTTTTTTTACTACTATTATCCTCAGTACGGTAAAAACCAGTAAAAAACTTAAAAGAATTAAGAAAATTAGTGTTTTCGGTAGTATAAAATTATTATTTAAAAAACTAACATAATCAAATAATAAAGGCACTAAAAAAAAGATGCCTAAAATGCTAAATTTGATAAAAAAATTTACTAGTCGAAAAAAATCAAAACGAAACATAAATATTATTATTACCCCCTTATTATATCAGTTAAACAAACAAAAAAACAGCTTTTAAAAAAGCTATTTTTTGTTAAAAATTGAGATTAAACTATTTTTTTCTCGCTAATTTTTCCCAAACCACTAATAAAGGACTGGCCAAGAAAATTGAGCTATAAGTTCCAATAAATATTCCGATAACTAGAGCTAAAATAAACTCTTGAATATTAGCACCTCCCCAAATTAAAATAGCTCCTAAAACTAAAAGAGTAGTTACAGATGTATTTATGGATCTAGTAATTGTTTGATTTACGCTAGTATTTACTGTAGTTGAGAAACTATCATTACTTTTTGGTAAGTTTTCTCTAATTCTATCAAATACAATAATGGTATCATTAACACTATAACCTAAAACAGTTAAAATAGCTGCTACAAAGGGGGTATTAATCTCTAAATTCATTACGTGACCTAAAATAGCAAATACTCCTAAAGTAATTATAACATCATGAAAAAGAGCGATAATAGCCGTGATACCATATTTCCAAGAAGCTACAGGTTTAGAAACTTTTTTGAAAACTAAAGCAATGTATAAAACAATAATTATAAGCACTAAAATAATGGCATTAAAAGATTTACTCTTAAGTTCATCGCCAATAGAAGGGCCAACTGAATCAAATCTTAATTCCTCTAAACTAGATTCAACATCTTGAGGTAAAAGCTCTAAAGACCCTAAAATTTCTTTATGCGTTACATCATTATCATCTTTAAACTTTAAAATATAACTATCATTTTCTGTTTCTTGAACACTTAAACTAGAAAGATTTAAATCTTCAAGTTGAGTTTTTATATCCGAAGTATTGGTTTCAAAATTATTAAATTTAACTTCTAATAAACTTCCACCTGTAAAATCAATACCGAGATTTAAACCCCAAAGAGCTAAAAAAACTATAGCAACTGACACTATGAAACCTGAGAAACTTAACCAAATTTTTCGATTTGAAATAATTTTATACATATCTTACTTATTTAATTTATTTCTAACACCCATTAAACATAGGAGCTTATTAGATCTTTTACCGCTAGCTAGTAACATTAATGTTCTAGTAATTACAATCGCGCTAAACATAGACACGGAAATACCAATGAAAAGCGTTGTGCCAAAACCCTGAACAGATCCTGTAGCAAAAAACATTAAAACTAAACATATAAATATTGTAGAAATATTACCATCTCTAATAGAGGGCCAGGCCCTTCTAAATCCTTCTTCAATTGCCTGTTTTACACTTTTACCAGTTTTCAATTCTTCTTTAAATCTTTCAAAAATAAGCACATTAGCATCAACCGCCATACCTATAGACAATATAAAGCCAGCTAAACCAGATAAAGTTAGAGTAATTGGCTTTAAAGCATAAATAAACAAGAAAATTCCAATAGTTATAATTAACAATGAAAGCGTGCTATCAAAAACTTTCAAGTCATGAAAAGTATAAATCATTAAACCAATTATAATAATTACCATTAGTAAGGCTATAACAAGTGGCATGGCTTTAAAAATAGCTAAAACTGTAAGACCGTAAACACTTAAGGACAAAACTGACCAAAGACCTGGCACTCTGTAATAAATTAATAAAAATATAGCTACTAGAAGTAGACCTATAAGCCCAGCTTGCAAACTACTGTTTATAGATATAGACCCTAAACTAGCTCCCACTGTTTTTTGACTAACTAATTCAACTGGAACTGGTAAAGCACCGGCGTTTAATCTTTGAACTAAGAGCTTAGCTTCTTCCATGCTAAATCTACCACTTATAACTGCCTGACCACCGGTAATTTTTTCATTAACATTTGGAGCACTTATAATATAACCATCTAAAAAAATAGCTATTGGTTTGCCCACATTTCTAGAAGTTATCTCAGCAAATAAATCAGAACCTTCAGCATCAAAATCTAAAGAGACCTGAGGACTATTATCATTGGGGTCAAATTGCACAGTAGCTCTTTTTAAAAACTTTCCACTCAATTTAGTATTAGACCATTCACCTGATGCATCTAAACTTCCACCATCTAAATTAACTGTAGCCACAGCAGTTGAAGTTCCTTTGTCAGTATTTATAACTACCTCAGAATTAGAACTTGCTTCTGTGCTACTAGACATTTCTATATTAATATCACTACTACTTTCTTCAGAAGTATCTTTCAATTCTTTAAATTCTAATAAAGGAGTTTCTCCTATCATAGAAATCGCTTCATCAACATCTTTTATACCTGCCAACTCAACAATTAAGCGATAATCACCACCTGAAGTGTGATTAACTTGAACTAAGGGCTCGCTAACACCAAAGACATTAACTCTTCTCTCTACAACGTCCCTAACTCCATTTAAAGCCTCTAGGCGTTGACCTTCTTGTATTGAAGATACATCAGCTTGATAAACTAAATGAGTACCACCTTGTAAGTCAAGACCTAAACGAAAAGGTATCTCGGCTACTTTAGGTAAATTAATAGTTTGATTGGTTTTATCAGATACCCAAGAACTAGCTTGATTATAATAATTACCACCAGCTATTAAAAAAGACATAGCTGTAAAAATTATTATTAACACAAAAACCCACCTAATTTTACCTAAAGCCTTTGGTCTAAAAATTTTACTTCCAATAGATTTTTTCATACTGCAAAAACTTAAACAAAAATTATTATTGTTATCTTAAGTAAATCTTAAATCAATTGATTATAAAAATCAAGGGTAAGGATAAATATTAATACAAAATTATCTAATAATAGCCTTTAATTGACAAAAGTAAGTTTTGAAACTATAATAGCTATATTATAAATAAAAATAAAAATATGCCTTTAATACCAACAGTCATTGAAAAAGAGGGACATGTAGAAAGAGCTTACGATATCTATTCCCGACTTCTAAAAGATAGAATAATATTTCTAGGTGAAGCCATAAACGATCATGTAGCTAATATTGTAATTGCTCAATTATTATTTTTAGATGCTGAAAATAAAGGAAAGGATATTAAATTCTATATCAACTCTCCTGGAGGCTCAGTTAGCTCTGGACTAGCAATTTATGACACTATGCAATATATAAATTCACCTGTAACCACAATTTGCGTAGGTATGGCAGCTTCTATGGCTTCAATGTTACTGGCTGCTGGAGAAAAAAATAAACGTTTAGCTTTGCCTAACAGTGAAATAATGATTCATCAGGTTATGGGTGGAGCAGAAGGACAAGCTAGTGATATAAAAATTAGAGCTGAACATATATTAAAAATTAAAGATAAAATGAATAAGCTCATGGCTAAACATACAGGACAAAAACTCAATATAATAGAAAAAGATACCGACAGAGATCACTA
>CAYMGT010000032.1:0-10073 GCA_964390115.1 uncultured Gammaproteobacteria bacterium | reverse complement strand
CTTTTTTGTAGCAAGCTAATTGTTTCATAGTCTACTTGATAAACTAAAAAAACTTGTCCTGCTACACTGATTTCACCATCGTTTAAGTCTTTAGCATTTTCCCTTAAGTATCTAGCTAAGGAGTTATTAGTATGCGAGCCAATTGGTCTTACATACCAGAAAGTTATTCTTTTATTCATGATCTATATTATTTTATTAAACAACAATAAATTAAATTATATAAAAAACTAAGGCAATTGTCTACTGCTAATTATTAAATTAGTTTCTTTTAGCTTCTGCTCAGTAGTACATTTTTTCTCTAACACATTATTAAATGCCATTTCAGGAAAGGAACTCATTAATTTTCCCATTAAATTTTCCGTAAAATAAAGCTTAAATACATTATTAGTCGCTAAAGGTCTAAATGGATAAGAAACATCACTCACTTGAGAGCAATCTTTTTCCGCTTCTACAACTAACTGATTATAAAAATCAGAATAATAACTAATAGTTAAATTTTTCTTAAAATAAAATTTATTCCTTAGCAATATTTTATCTAATAAAACTGATTCTAAATTATTATTATCTGAAGAGTCATCTAAGCCCTGTCTCCAAACAAGATACTCTACTATAAAAGGAGATGGGTTAGCTATTGCTTGATAATTTTCCAGCTCAAAAGGATATTCTGATATAACTTGAGAGTTTTCAGGTATTATAGAAATAACTTTTTGTAATACATCTAAACCTGTATTTTTTACGGCCCTACCAACTAAATGAGCAATTAAAGTACTTTGTGAATTCTCTATAGCACTTCCAACAATAATATTTTTCATAGCTTCGTCAAGCGCCCCTTCTTCTTGACCATTTTTAGCTAAATAAATGGCTTTAATTCCACTTAAACGACTAACTTCTCTATAGATGTTAAAAGGCGTCACTGGCATATCTCCTGATACCTCAAGGATACCGTCTGTATAAGGTAATTGAAATTTACCCTTATCAGAAGCCGATGTCCAATTTTGCAGTATATTCTCATTATCAGCTAAAATATTTTCCACAACTTCTTTATCCCATTTATCACTATCTAAATAATCTAAAACAAATTCTTTTTCTTTGGGTATATTTTTTAATATAACTGAATTTCTAACTTTTTCTATATCATAATCTAAATCATAAAAAAGATTTTCTTCTTTGGAAATATCAACTACTTGCAATTGAAGTTCTGTTTCATCAATAGGAGGAATGTCTTGACCCTTAACAAGGCTTAAAATTGAAGGAATTATGATAACAATAAGAAGTAGAAATGAAACAGAAACTGCTAAAAACTTTAAAACACCACTTAATATTTGTAAAGTAATAGTCTTATTGCCTTTTTTCATAATTTTTATTTAATAATTTTATACTTAGATAATATCAAAATATAGGCTATAAATCAACAATAATTATTTATAGCTATTAAATTATCGCATTTTTGTCTTGTATAATTCCAAAAAGTGTGTTAAAATGGAATTACTAACTCCATAATACAATAAATATGTATACAAGATTATTACGAACAAACAACAATAATCAGAGCTTCTTTTTATTTGGGCCTCGTGGCACTGGCAAAACTACTTGGCTTAAAAAAAATTTCAAAAATTCTATCTATTTAGACTTACTTGATTCAAGGCTGAATAGAACACTACAGGCTAAACCAGAGAAACTTTTAAATTACATTCCTGAGGACTATAAAGACTGGATAATTTTAGATGAAGTGCAAAAAATACCAACTCTATTAAATGAAGTACATAAATTAATAGAAGACAAAAGCTATAAATTTATCTTAACTGGATCTAGTGCTCGTAGTCTGAGAAAAAGAGGTGTTAATTTACTAGCTGGCAGAGCTTTAACATATTACTTCCATCCCTTAACTAAAAAAGAATTAGCTAAAGACTTTTCTTTATCTCATTCTTTAAAATATGGACAATTACCCATGGCCTATACTTCTACTGATCCAATCAAATTTTTAGACTCATACGTTTATACTTATCTTAAAGAAGAGATACTGCAGGAAGGCCTGACTCGTAACATTGGCAATTTCTCCAGATTCTTAGAAACTGCCTCATTTTCTCAAGGAGAAGTTTTAAATGTTACTCAAGTCGCAGAGGAATCTCAACTAGAAAGAAAACTAACAGAAAATTATTTCAAAATTTTAGAAGATTTACTTATTGCAATTCGTATACCAATATTTAAAAAAAGAGCTAAAAGAAAATTAATCTCTCATAACAAATTCTATTATTTTGATGTTGGCGTGTTTAGATCTCTACGTCCAACAGGGCCTTTAGATTCAGAATCTGAAATAGAAGGTCCGGCCTTAGAAACTCTGTTTTTACAAGAAATTGTAGCTATAAATGATTATTATAATTTAGGCTATAAAATATATTACTGGCGCTCAATTACAGGTTTAGAAGTTGATTTTGTTCTTTATGGTCCTAAAGGATTACTAGCCTTTGAAATAAAACGTAAATCTAATATAAATAAAAAAGATTTAAAAGGTTTACATGCTTTTAAAAAAGATTACCCTGAATCAAAATCTTTCATTTTTTGCAACAGTCAAAGAGAAGAGTACTATGAGGGCATTCAAGTAATTCCAATTATAAAGGCTATTGATCACTTAAGTGATATTTTGAAACAAAACAATTAAATTTGAACATTCAACTTTTTTACTTAATTTTCCTCCTTCTCCTTGAAGCTTGTAAACTAAAACGATGAGCCTCTTCTCTTAATTTAAGTAAATCTGGTTTTAAGCTACTTATAAGTAACTTAATATTTTTAGGTATATTTTTAGCAAAAACTAACTTATCTCCTCCATATTTAGATAACCCTACAATTGGAATTCTAATATTATTCTCACTAAAATAATTAGAAATAAAATCTATTTGAGGCTTTCCACCATCAATAAAGATAAGATTGGGGTAAGTCCACTCATGATGCTTTAAACGTCTCTTTAGGGCCTCTCTAAGAGACCTTAAGTCATCACCACTATTTTCCTCTGATATCTTAAATAGGCGATATTGAGATTTATCTATTTCTCCATTACTTAAAACAACTAAAGAGGAGAAAGCTTCTTTAGAATTTAAATGAGAAATATCATAGCCCTCAATTCTCTCTAAACTAGCCTGCGACAAATCTTTTTCTCTCTGAAGTAGAGCTACTTCTTGTAAATTCTCTAAAGCAACTATTTTCTCTGGATTTTCTTTTTTAAGCAACTTAAAAAGTTGTTTTTTTTCTCCTTGAAAAAGTAAAACAAGTTTCTTTATATTATCCCTATAATCTAAAACAGAAATTTTTCCTAAACAAATTCCTTCACAAAGCCCAATTTGATAATCAAAACAAGGCTGTCCACAACTTGGCTGACAAGTGCTATAGGGAAAAACTCTTCTAACTATCTTTAAAGCTTGGTGGAGTATAAATTGTGACTGAAAAGGACCAAATAACCAAACATTTTTAGGACTAAATTTTTTAAGTTCCCTGCCTCTAATTATTATAGGTTTAGGGTAATCATCTTTTTTACTTATCATTAAATAGGAAAAAGATCTATCATCTCTGTCTTTAATATTATACTTAGGCCAATACTTTTTAATGTTCTTAGCTTCTAAAATTATTGCCTCTAGTAGGCTACTAGTTTCTATATATAGAAAATCTTCAGCCTGAGAAACCATTTCTTCTATACGAGAATCAACATTTTTTTGAAAATATTGCTTTAAACGATTCTGTAAATTAATCGCTCTACCGATATATAATATTTCTTTTTTATCATCTAAAAACCTATATACCCCCGAGCCCTTGGAAACAGTTTTTAATTTTTCTTTAGCTATTTTTAAATTCATAAATAATCTTTTAAATATTCTCCTGTAATACTGGCTTTAGTCTTAACAATTTGCTCCGGAGGTCCCTCAGCTACCACTTCACCTCCTTTGTAGCCCCCTTCTGGGCCAAGGTCAATTATATGATCCATGGCTTTTAACATATACAAATTATGCTCTATTACTAAAACTGAATTGCTTCTATTTACTAACTTATTTAAAACTTTTAGCAGTAATTCTATGTCATAGTAATGCAGACCAACTGTCGGCTCATCTAAGAGATACAGGGTTTTTTTGCCTAAAACATGAGTAAGCTCTTTAGCTAACTTTATTCTCTGAGCTTCTCCACCTGAGAGCGTAGTAGCACTTTGACCAAGTTGTAGATAACCTAAACCTACTTCTTGCAATACTTTTAACTTATCGGTTATTTGATATTGATCCTTGAAAACATCAACTGCCTCGTTTATAGTCAAGCTCAAAATATCAGCAATGCTCAACCCTTTATATTTTATTTGCAATGTTTCTCTATTAAAACGTTTACCATGACAAACTTCGCATTCAACTAGCACAGGTGGTAAAAAATGCATTTCTATTAAGTTAAATCCTGCTCCCTGACAAGACTCACACCGTCCCCCTGGGCGATTAAAAGAAAATCTAGATAAAGAATAGGCTCTCTCTTTAGCTTCAGGAAGTTCAGCAAAAAAATCTCTAATCGGAGTAAAGATTCCTGTATAAGTAGCTGGGTTAGAGCGAGGAGTTCGACCGATTGGTGATTGGTCAATTACTACTACTTTATCAATATACTCTGAACCGATAAATTTTTTTAAATTTTCTAATTTTACATTTCTATTTAACTTATTTTTTATCTGTGCTAAATTTTTATACAAAACATCATACAGAAGCGAAGACTTACCTGATCCTGAGATTCCAGAAATTCCTACTAATTTTCTCAAAGGAATTTTAACACTAATATTTTTTAAATTATTAGCTGAAGCTCCAATAAGTTTAATTTCTTCTGTGCGACGACTACGTCTATCTTCGCTAATATCTACTTTTTTATCTCCTCTTAAATAATCTAGAGTTAAAGACTTATACTTAGCCTTATTTTCAAGTAAATCTTTAGTCTCCCCTATAGCTTCAATTTTACCTCCGTGACGACCAGCTAAGGGGCCTAAGTCAACTAAATAATCCGAAGCCATAATAGTTCTCTCGTCATGTTCAACTATAATTACGGTATTATTCTTATCTCTAAGAGCTTTTAAAGTTTTAATTAATTTATCTGTATCCCTTTCGTGTAGACCAATAGTAGGCTCGTCTAAAACATAAAGAGTACGAGATAATTGAGAGCCAATTTGTGAAGACAATCTAATTCTTTGTGCTTCTCCACCTGACAGTGTACCTGCCTCTCGGCTTAAATTTAAATAATCTAAACCAACTTGTAGAAGAAAATAAAGTCTATCAATTACGGTTATTATAATATTTTCGGCAATTTTTTTCTGCCTATCATTAATCTTTTCGTAATAAGTATTGAAAAAGTTATAGGTCTCTAAAATACTAAGCGAACTAAGTTCATAAATATTTTTACCTTCAATTTTAACTGATAAAGCCTCTTCTTTTAATCTTTGGCCCATACACTTAGGACAAACTACCTGACTTCTAAAACCTAATTGCCCTAATCCATGACACTCTGGGCAAGCACCTGCGGGACTATTGAAGGAGAATAAACGAGGTTCTACTTCTGGAAAAGAAAAATTATCATAAGGACAAGTCCAATTTGAAGATAAAAGATGTTCTTTATTACTTTTAATTAATCTACTTACAACTAAACCTTTGGAAAAAGCTAAAGAATTTTCTATAGCTTCAAATAATCTTGTTTGATCTGTTACTAGCACTTTATCTACCACTAAACTAATATCATGTTTTTGTTTGGGATTTATATTTATTTTTTCTGACAACCTTCGTCTTTTACCATCAACGATAACCTCACTATATCCTAAAGAAAAATAATCATAAAGAAGTTGATAGTACTCACCTTTTCTAGCTCTAACTAGTGGAGAAATAATTTCTACCTCGGTTTCTTTAGCTTTTAAGGCTTGGGAAATAACAATATCAACTATTTCCTCTAAACTAAGCTTCTCAATCTTATGAGAACAGACAGGACAAAAGACCTCTCCTAAGCGAGAATATAGAACTCTAAGATAATCATATATTTCTGTCAAAGTTCCCACTGTAGAGCGAGGATTATGACTTAAAGCTTTTTGATCAATAGAAATAGATGGCGCTAAACCAATAATCTCATCTACATCAGCTGGTTTTTTTTGTCCCAAAAATTGGCGAATATATGGAGATAAAGACTCAACATATTGCCTTTGTCCTTCTGCAAAAATAGTATCAAAAGCTAAAGAAGATTTACCGGAACCAGAAACTCCTGTAATAACAGTTAATTTATTGTGCGGAATAGTTAAACTGATATTTTTTAAATTGTGCATTTTTGCACCTTTTATATTTATATTATTATCCATATATTAAATTATTTATTTTTCTTATCACCTTTCTTAAAACTATCAAAGTCTAAAAAATCCTCAATATCTTTTTTAATAGTCTTGGGTTTTATACCTTCTTTTTTATTATAGGCTAATTGTTTTTTTCGCCTTGTTTCTACTTCATTTATAGCAAACTTTATAGAATCTGTTATATTATCAGCGTAAAGAATTACTCTACCTGAAACATTTCTAGCTGCTCTACCCATAGTTTGCATAAGTGAAGTGCGACTACGTAAGAAACCTTCTCTATCAGCATCTAAAATAGCTACTAAAACTACCTCTGGTAAATCTAAACCTTCTCTAAGTAAATTAACTCCCACTAAAACATTAAATTTACCTTCTCTAAAAGTCTTAAGTATTTGAGTTCTCTCAACTAGTTTAACATCTGAATGTAAGTAACTTGATTTAATATCAGTCTTCTTTAAATAATCTACTAAATCTTCAGCCTGTTTTTTAGTTAAGGTGTTTATAATCACCCTTTCACTTATTTTTATATCCTCCTTTACAATCTTTACAATATCATCAATTTGACTCCAATTAGTAGCTTTATCGAAAACTGGTTTAACCACTATTGGCGGATCTACTAAACCTGTGGGACGTATTACCTGCCGAGCAATATTTTGTGATTTTTCATTTTCCCATTTACCTGGAGTGGCGGTGGTAAAGATTATTTTATTAACTCTATCTAAAAATTCATCAAACTTTAAAGGCCTGTTATCTAAAGCTGAAGGTAAGCGCCAACCATATTTAACTAAATTATTTTTACGACTTTTATCACCAGCAAACATCCCACCAATTTGAGGCACGGCTATGTGAGACTCGTCTATAATAGTTAAGAAATCTGGCTTACCATCTTTATCTTTAGGAAAATAGGCTAAAAGACTATCAGGGGCTTCACCTGATAACTTACCTGACAAGTGTCGTGAGTAGTTTTCAATTCCATGACAATAACCTAAAGTTCTAAGCATTTCCATGTCATAGCGCGTTCTTCTCTCCAGTCTTTGTGCCTCTAAAAGTAAGTTATTCTTTTTAAAATATTTGAGCCTATCTTTTAATTCAGTTTTTATATCTTTTATAGCTACTTCAATTTGAGGTTTACTAGAGATAAAATGTTTAGCTGGAAAAATTACAATTTCTACAAGTTCCTCTTTTATTTTGTAAGTTAAACCATCAACTAAATATAGATTTTTAATTTTTTGATCCTTAAGCTCTATTCTGTAATAGGTTTTTTTAGAGGAAGGTATTACTTCAATAATATCACCTCTAACCCTAAACTCTCCTCTCTCTAAAATACTATTAGTGCGAGTAAATTGAATTTTAATTAGTTGAGAAATCAAATCTCCTCTAGTAATAGTTTGACCCTGCGCAAGTCTAAGTGAAGATTGTAAGTAATTAACTGGTACACCGAGATTATATATACAAGAAACTGAAGCCACTACTATAACATCATTTCTACTAAGTAAGGCACTAGTTGCCTCATGACGAAATCTATCTATTTCTTCATTTATCATTGCTTCTTTACCTATATAGGTATCTGTAATAGGAAGATAAGCCTCGGGCTGATAATAGTCATAATAAGAAACAAAATAATTCACATTATTTTTTGGAAAAAAGTTTTTATACTCTCTATATAGTTGAGCCGCTAGGGCCTTATTAGGCGCCATAACTAAAACCGGAGAAGTGGTTTTATCTATAATATTAGCCATGGTAAAGGTTTTACCAGAACCTGTAACTCCTAAAAGAGTTTGGAAGCGATAATCTTTATCAATTCCCTTTTTTAAACTCAAAATAGCCCCCGGTTGATCTCCTAAGGGCTGATACTTTGAAACTAATTCGAATTGTCTCTTAGCAATTTTAACCATATATTTCTAAAACTAGAGATGATATTATAACAAATACATGTAAGTCTAGCAAGGGAGATTATAAATAAGTTAATTAATTTAAATAAAAAAAACCGAGCACTTAATTGTGCTCGGGGTATTATGTTTCAATGAAGTTTATACTTCATCTGAATTCTTTTTTCCTGCGTCTTTTACAGAATCTTCTACGCCAAGTGAACTCAATAACGATGAACCCATTGGGGTTTGAGAAAAAGCTTCAATCATGGATGCCAAATTTGTGCCACCCTTAGAGGTAAACAAATCCATTGCGTTTTTCATCCCAGAAGTTGCATCGCCAGCATTGGCAATAATTTTTACATCGGCTTTTTGCAATGCTTCGGCCTGTGCTCCTCCAACAGCTAAATAAGCTTTAATAGCTTCTATTTGCGCCAGATATTTCTGGTAACCAGGGTTTGAACCAATTTCTTTGGCAAGTTCAATCATAGCTGCAACCGGTGCTAATTTCATTAATCTTGCAGCTTCAGCTTTGGCAGCACCCTCAATCTCAATTCCTTCTGATTCCCGTTTTTTAGCATCAAGATTACCTTCAGCAACGATAACAGTTGTTAGTTTGGTTTGATTGGCCTGTACAATCATTTCATCGCGTAAAATTTCGGCAGCCTTAACTTTCTCAACTCTTTTAACATCCATGTCTCGAGTTTTGGTTATTACTGTCTGTGTCAACACCTCCTGTTCTGATTGCTCATCAGCAATACCTACTTCTTTATTTTTTTCAGCTGTACGCTGACCCACGGCCTGTAAGGCATCTTGCTGACGAATATCAACAGCCTGCTTAGCATCAATTTCTGCAGTTTCTGCAGCCTGGTCATTTTTTGCTACTTCTACACGGCTCTCCATCTCAATAGCAGATTTCTTTTTAGCCATAATATTGGAAATAACTTTTGAACCGTCTGCATCGCGGATATCCATCAACTCCATTGATTTTACTGACTCAACGCCCCATTCATCTAATAAATCTTTAAGTTGTTCAGTGAATGCATCACCAAATTTCGAACGTTCAATCATAATGGCATTTATTTCATCAGAAGCTAAAACCCTTCTAACAGAACCTTGAGTAATCAATGATAGTTGCTTTATTAATCCATCAACATCCTTTATGCGTTTAGCGGCCTTACTCGTATCAGAAATACGAAAAAAAGCAGTAACATCTACTATAAAAGGAACTCGATCGGTGTCATAAGCCTCATAATCTTTTAATGATAAATCGAAATTTGAAACCGGCAACTTAATCACCGTAACCCCAATTTTAGGAAACCACGATGGCCAGGCATAATAAACATTACTTCCTTCTTGATCTGTACCATAAGAAGTAGTCTTTTTTTGAGACTGCACTATATGTACCATATTCGTAGGTACAACTCTACGGTAAAAAATAACCATTAATAAGCTAATAACCAGTACGTCAACCAAGACATACACAATGGGCAAAAAATTCAATAAATTTTCCATGCTTTAAATAATTTTATTTAATTGTTTATGAACTTATACACATGACACTCTGTCATGATAGTTGCAATTAACGCAACTTATTAGTATATACTAAATTCTATATCTTGTCAATAGTTAAAGGCTACATTCTACTCCGAAGTGCAACATTAAATTAATCAATAAAAAGAACACCTCAGCTGACATAATAGTTATATGAATAATTATTAATCAAAACTAAAATATCCTATAAAGATATCATATGATTTCAAAAAAAGACCGTTTAAACAAACGGTCTTTTTCTTTATCATCTAAATCTATTTATCTGAAAATACTATTTATTTAAAATCTTCTTTATATAATCAGCTTCACTCTTATTAGCT
>CAYMGT010000031.1:0-10208 GCA_964390115.1 uncultured Gammaproteobacteria bacterium | reverse complement strand
CTGTTTTTGGAAAAATTATCAAAACTCGAGAAATAATTGCTCGTTATGATGAGGCGGTGAAGAGATTACTTAATCCTGAAATTATTCAGCGTTCTTTTGCTACCAAAGAAGCTCTTTTAAGCTCTAGAATTGAAGGTACACAAGCTACTTTAGATGAAGTTTTATTATATGACGCTAAAGACCTTAAATCAGAGGAAAATGAAAAAGAAAAGGATTATCAAGAAATTTTTAATTACCGATTAGCCATAAAACGAGGCAAAGAACTTTTAGAAAAAAGACCAATTTCGGAAAACTTAATTAAAGAATTACATAAAATACTTTTAAATTCATCGAGAGGTAAAAATAAGAATCCAGGAAAATTTAGAAAGAACCAAGTTTTTATTGGTCCCTATGGAGCCACTATTTTGCAAGCGACTTTTATTCCAGCTGAGCCTCAAAATATAATTGGCTTGTTTTCTAATTTAGAAAAATATTTAAATTCCAAAGAAATAATAGATCCTTTAGTGCAAATTGCTATTGCTCATTATCAATTTGAATCTATCCATCCTTTTATGGACGGTAATGGTCGCGTTGGACGTTTACTCGTGCCTTTATTCTTATATGAAAATAAAGTAACCTCTCACCCTAATATCTATATCAGTGAATTTTTAGAAGAGCATCGCGATGTTTATTATGAACTACTAAAAAATGTTAGTGAAAAAGAAGATTGGATTCCTTGGTTAAACTTTTTTCTTGATGCTGTTTATGAAGAAACAAGTAAGACTTTTAAACGAGTTGAAAAGATTGAAAAATTATATCGCTCTTTAAAGGAAAGTATGCCTAAAGTTGGTTCTATTTACGCTCATTCTTTACTGGATGCTATTTTTATTAAACCAACTTTTATGGTTAAGACTATCAAGGAAATTTCTGGTATTTCTAATACTCAAACCTTGTATTCAGTAATTGAAAAATTTGTTGATTTAGAAATAATTAAAGATATAACACCAGGTAGTGCAAGAAGTAAAATTTATGCTTTTCCAGCCCTAAGAAATATTATTAGATAATTATATAGATTTATCAGTCAAACAAATAAAAGAATTATGAGGAGAATTAAACTTTTTTACACCGTCAGATATTAGGAATATTAACAGTTATGTGGTATTAACCCATAATAAAGAGACATTGAAAAAAAAATTGATAAAAATAATAAGTAATTGAGTGTATAGATAAATCTATTATTATTTTGTATTATATAAATATATGAAAGTATTAAATAATTTTACTAAAGTTAAGTCAAATACATTTACATATTTTGATTTATCTCCTAAAGATAGAAAAAAGATAATTACTAATGCAATTAAAAAGTCTGATATTGAGCAGTATAATTTAGTTAAGGAATATAGTGATAAACGTAAATAATATTATATTTAAAGATATTATTTTAGTCTCATAAATAAGTGCCTGCTAAAAGGTGCTTTTTTTAGTATGGAATTGAACCATCCCCAAGGTAGATGGCAAATTAGTTAAGATAGTCATTAAAGACTCAAATGCTGAAAATTATAGTATTTTGGTTAACTTATTTAAGCTAATTCAATTTATATTTTCATTGATAGAAGAGGGAGATACTGTTACTACTGTTTATGGTTCAGTTTTTCCTACGAGAGAGGTTTTATATAATTTTATATGTTAAGAATTTAAAAAATAACCTTTATTGGGAATACTTTTCTTGTTATGAGATTCAAATATGAACAGTCTTACACCTAATCAAAAAATATCATCCATTTTGTTTTTATTTTCAAATAATATTAATTACCCATAAAGTGTAACCTTGATTCTGTAACAGTACATATTTTGATTTATCCAATAAATTCATGATAACCTTTATATAAGGTAAATTTATTCAAACTCAAGTCTATCGAGAGGTATAGATAAACGATTTTTACAATAAAATAAAATATCATGGAAACGAAATTAATAAATGGCTTGCAAAACAATTTTTTTGATGAAAGTGAGATAAAAAAAGCAAAAAGTAAAGCCCAAATTATTGTTACAGAAATTAAAAAATTTATTTCTGCCATGGGATTTATCGATTGGATTTTACTAGTTTTAGTTTTAACTTTTGGTTTATCAACTATTACTAATTTATTTGGTATTAATGGTAATATTTTCACTGGAACTGGTAAAAAAATTATAAAAAATCTTAAAGATGTGGGTTTTTGGAGAGCCATGGGTTTGCTTTCTTTGGTGGTTTTTGCTACAGATAGAGCAATTAAAGTTGTTGATAAGTATAAAATGAATTTTAATATGGACGAAACTAAAAGAAAGGAAAACTAATGAAAAAAGCAAAAATATTTATCATAGTATTCATAACTGTATTTTTGGTAGTTGCAATAATGTTGTTATTCTTTACTTTAACACCATTATTTGAGCCATGGTCTGAATTATTTCATAACAATAAGCCTTTTGTAGCGGGAATATTGTTTATAATTTTTATGTATATTATTGGAATTAGGAAATGGGCGACGTGGTTAAAATTTATTGGTTTTTTTATACTGATATCAATTTATTCATTAACTATTGGTGCAAATATTGTTGATATAGCATACAGCAATCCTTTTGTTATAGGGGTAATTGCTTTTATTGTATCATTGATTACTTATTTGATTTGGTGTTCTTATAAAAAAGATCAAAAAGAAATAGATAAGCGTATTCTATTAAAAGAAGAGAAAAATATAAAAAAAGATGAAGGAGAAGAAGCGAAAAAAGATGATAGTGATAAATCGTCATCCGTTCTTCAAACGGGAATTATTTTTTTTGGTATAGTTATATTTATAATAGGTGGATTTGCACTCGCTCCTATCATTAGCACAGGTTGGCTTATTGCAAGTTACGTTGGTTTTTTTATTTTTTTTATTATTCTAGTTTATTTGAATACTCATGATTTTAATATTCTTAAAATATTTTCATTTATTATAATAGTATTATTTGCTATACTATTAGATTAAAAAGACCATAAAGAGCTTTACAAAAAAAGCTCTTTTTTTATTTTCATGATACAAAAGAAAACATACTGAAACACGATAAATAGTATTGACAATGTAATTACATGTTGATATTATAAAGATATAAAAAATAATTATATTATATGAGTAATATTCAAATAAGGATAGATGAAAAAGAAAAGAAAGAAGCTAAAAAAGTTTTTGATAAAATAGGTCTTGATATGAGCTCGGCTATTAAGCTTTTTTTGAAACAGGCTACTTTAAGAAAAGGTTTGCCATTTTTATTATTGACCGAAAATGGTTTAACTCTTGAAGAAGAGAGTCTAATCATTAAAGCTAGTAGTGAGGCCAGAAAAGGAAAAAATATTTCTAGTTCTATGGATGGAAAGATGGCGATAAAATATCTCAAATCTTTATGAAAATAAAATATCATAAAAAATTTGAGAAGCAGTTTAAGAAACTTTCTGAAAAGACAAAAGAAAAAACTATTGAAGTGATAAAACTTTTTATTAGTGACCCAAACAATAAAAAATTATTAAATCATGCATTGAAAGGTGCACTTGAGGGAAAAAGAGCTATATCTATAAATATTGATTTGAGAATAATTTTTGAAGAATTTGATAATTATACTTTTATTATATTTCTTGACCTAGGTACTCATGATCGTGTTTATAAATAAATTTTAAGGATCTTTTAATAAGGTTAAAAATGTATTTAATTTTATTAACTTTAATTCTAATATTATTCACTATCCCGTACTATTGTGTAGATGAAGAGAGGCGAAAGCCTCTTTTTTTAAACATACCGTCAAAAGTTGTTTGTGATCAACCTACTAGAACATTTAAAAATAGCGCGCAGAGTAAAATTGAAAAAATCACAATAAAAGATTTAAAAGAGATTTTTAATATTCCTTATATTGATTTTGGTGGAAAAATTTAGGATGAAATTACTAGTGTTGTTATTGCGGCTGGAAGCGGCGACAAGGTTGATTTTTTTAAAGAAGCTGAAGAGAATAAGGCGCAGGCATATATTGCAGGAGAAATTCATTCTCATATGGATAATGAGAAGGGAAGGGCTAAGATGAAAGAAGCTAAAGACTATATGAAAACAAGTAATATGTCATTTTTTGGAACCTCTCACGCCGCTTCTGAGTACTTAGTGGTTAAAGATGATGTTTTACCTTCTCTTGAAATTGATTACAAAAATATTTATGGAGTTAAGATCAAAGTAAGAGTGATGGACATTAGGGAAATTACAGCAGAAAAAATTAGTGCTATGAGCGATCGAGCAAGGTATCGTGATTACTATGATTTTGTAATGATAAAAAGAAATTTAAAAATTGATATAAATGAGGTATTAAATTTAGTAAGGAAAAAAGAAATTAGAAAAACTATTTATAAAAATTGGGATATAGCAAAATTAGATAAACAGGCAGAATCACTAACTATTTATTTTACTAAAGAATTAAGCGACAAAGAAATAGAAAAAGAATTAAAGAAATTAAAGTTTGGAGATATAGAAAAATTAGTTTAACCGGTTAATAGTTCTAAGTTTTATCTAAAATTATAACTATATACTTTATTTTACACCATCCCTCTTTTAAATTTTAAAATAGAAAACCCTGGTTATTTTAACCAGGGTTTGAGTTTTGCGAGTTTGCCGAGTATTTGAGCTAAGTAGTTAATTTAAATTTATTATACATATTTTCTGTAAAATATTCAAATAAATTAACTTTAATAATTCTTTCAATAGCAAACGACATTAAGAAGAAACTTACACCAGAGCTAAGCCCCAGCCAAAGGTTAGCATACTGAGTTCCGGTAAAAATACCGGCAACGATACTAGCGGCTGTTAGTAGATAATAGCTGGAGTGGGCAACTTCTCTAAATATAAATAAAGGTAAAAATAGTATAAATAAACAAACAAGAAATGTTTTGATTAGTCCATTTATAGAATGTTTAAGAAGATAAAATATAAAACCAATTGAAATTGTTATTATAACCCTCCAAACAATACCAATAACGCTTATTTTTCTACTCTCATTTTCCTCTTTTAATATAATCATGTATTTTAATGGGCTAAATGAGTAATAAGTATATTTTTTTTTAAACCATAGCTGGTGGAATAAAAATTTAGGCAAATACTTCAAGTTACTTTTCCAGCCATTCATAAGATAACACACAAAAACAAGCATTAATATTATTTCTAGCATAAACAAAATAAAAACAAAACTTACATTAGAGTTTTTGGTAAATTCAGGTTCAGGCATTATTGAAGTAAAAAATAATATAAATATAAAACTAACAGTAAAGACAAGGGTAGTAATAATAAGGCTTACGTTAATTTTTTGCTCCATTGTTAGCTTTTGTTGCATCCTTCTAAATAAAGAAGTACCTTCTTTTTGCGAGGGGTCTTTAGCTATAAATATAAATTTGACCCTATAAAAGATTTGAGGAATTCGTTCAATGTTAGCTACAGCAAGGCCTGAAATGACTCCTATAATCATAGAAATAGCAACTTGATACCAGTTGTCACCCCAAAGATTTAAAGTGATAAGCAGTCCAATAGCTATACCAATAAGTGTTCCGATAAGATTCTTTATTATTTCTTTCATCATTTCTATTATTTAGTTATTAAATTGTAAGGTTCTAATTTAATATTATTACTTTTTTAATACATTATGTCAATAGTAATTAGTAGCGTACATACACATAAAAAACCTTGAATTATATACCCAAGGTCTGTTTTTGTTTAAACAAAATTTAAACTAAATCCTTTATTTCCAAGAAACTACTAGCGATATATCTGTTAAAACTATAATAATTTGAGATAAAAACTTGCTCCCATTCTTCGTAACTGTGTAAGGCGGAAGGTAGAGCTATAAAATTTAAACCAGTTCTTTTAGCTAATTCAAAGTCATTGCGGATACTGTCTCCTACAAACACAAATTCTTTAAGCTTGTAACTCTTTTTAAGCTTTAAAATATGATCTACGACTAAAGGATTAGGTTTGCATATAAATAAGCCTGTATGAGGATTTTTGAGGCTATCAGGGCCTATTATAAGCTCAAACAAACTTAAATCTAAGTTTATTTCCTTAGCAACTTTAATAAGTGAACTACTACTACGATTAGTAATTATAAACAGCTCTTTACCTTGTTTTTTTAAATACAATAAGGTTTCCAGTATAAGGGCTTGAGCCTTTTTATTTACTGGTAAGGCACTAGCATCTTTTCGGTGAATTTTTAGAAAATTTATTTGTTCTTTTTCAGTCCAGTTAAGTTTCATGGCTAATTTTACCGCTATAGCCTCTAATTTTAAACCCCAAACTTCATTAAGTAAATCCTGACTAGGTATTTTTTTAGTTTTATTTACTGCTAAAGAAATATTGGATAATATTCTTTGCATGTTTTCTTCAGTTGAGGGATAGAGAACTCCATCAAAATCAAAAATTATTTGTTTGATCATATTTGATAATTTTATAGTTTATATACTAACGAACAATTTTCTAATTATAGCCTAATTTTGAAATAAATCAAGGCAATTTCTCTAAATATTATTTAGTAATTTTTAGACAAATAATTAAAGGATAATATTATAAGCTTTGTTTTTTTGTCATTTTTCTATAATTTAGTTTACACTTTTCATAGAATAGTATTATAAATTATATTACCTTAGATAATTTGATTTAGTTCATATTTTATGTTAATATAAGGGTATATGAAGAAAATTAAGAGTCAAATACTTGAGAAATTTAAGCCATTTTTATGGTCTTTTGATATTTCCAAATTAGATGTCTCTAAAAACAAAAGACGTATAATTACTAATGTTTTAAATTATGGAACTTATGATGCTACAGAATTATTATTTAAAGTTTATAGTAGAGAAGAGATAAAGAAACAAGTGGAAAATCCTTTACCCGGTCAGTGGAGCGATAAATCGTTAAATTATTGGTCAATAATTTTTGATATTAAACCTAAAAAAATTAAAGATGTTTTACGAAATTTTAAATAAAAAAAGGAGAGATATTTTACCGTTTTTGGCAAATTTTAAAGAAGAATTTTATTTAGCTGGTGGCACTGCTTTAGCTTTACAATTAGGGCATAGAGATAGTATTGATTTTGATTTTTTTAAAAAAGGAGATATAGATAATATCTTGTTATTTACTAAAGTCTCTCAAATTTTTAAAGATTTAAAAATTGTAAAAATTTTAGAGGAAAAAAATACTTTGACTTTAATTATTGATGATAGTATAAAATTGAGTTTTTTTTCATATAACTACAACTTAGTAAAAAATACAATAGAAGATGAGTTTTTAAATTTAGCGTCCGTGGAAGATATTGCTTGTATGAAATTATCTGCGATTTTAAGTAGAGCCACTAATAAGGACTATATTGATTTGTATTATATATTTAAAAAATATGATTTTTCTGAAATTTTAAAATTATACCAAAAAAAATATAAAAACACTGATATAAATTTAGTTTTAAAAAGCTTGGTTTACTTCAGTGATATAGAACAGGAGCCAATTATTTACAAAGAAAATAATCAACTTAATTTTACAAAAGTACAAGAATTTCTTATTAATTTGGTAAAAAAATATTTATCTAATTTATAATTTAATTTTATGTGATTTCATCAGTCAACTGACTAAATTACATAAACAGAACTATTTTTGTTTTACAAAAATTTTATAGAAAATTTAATCACTCTTTGTTATACTGGCAATATGGATAAAAATGATAATAAAATTATATTATTTAATAATAAACAAGTTCGTCGTCATTTTGATGAGGATAAAGAACTTTGGTATTTTTCCGTTGTAGATGTGATTGAGATTTTGACTGAAAGCAAAAATCCACAAGTTTATTGGAGAGTTCTTAAAAAGAGACTTCTTGATGAAGGTTCAAATGAAACCGTTACAAAATGTAACGGTTTAAAAATGAAAGCTAAGGATGGAAAAATTAGAATTACAGATGTTGCTGACACAAAAACACTTTTAAGACTTATTCAATCTGTGCCATCTCCCAAAGCTGAGTCTTTAAAGCTTTGGTTAGCTAAAGTTGGTTATGAGAGGATTGAAGAAACTGAAGATCCAGAATTATCCATAGATAGAGCCTTAAAAACTTATCTTAACAAAGGATACTCTAAAGAATGGATTAATCAAAGACTTAAAACAATTGAAGTTAGAAAAGAGCTTACAGACCAGTGGAGAGAAAGAGGAATTAAAGAAGATTTAGAGTTTGCCATTTTAACAGATGATATTACCAAAGCTTGGTCTAATAAGTCTGTAAAAGAATATAAAAAATTTAAGAATCTTAAAAAAGAAAGTTTAAGAGATAATATGACTAATTTAGAATTAGTTTTGAATATGTTAGCGGAGGCAACAACAACCGAGATATCTAAGAAACATAAACCACGAGGTCTGTCAGAAAATAAAGATGTTGCTAAAAGAGGCGGTAAAGTAGCTAAAAGAGCTAGAACTGAGATAGAAAAAGACATTGGGAAGAGTATTATTTCCAGTAAAAACTCAAAATATTTACAAAATAAGAAAATGAAAAATATTAAATAAATTAAATCATGGATATTATAGCTATAGCATCACAATCTGATTGGTGGATTCATATACTGTCTAACTTTGCTCTTTGGGGCTTACTTTATTTAATTGAGTTTAAGTTACTTAAAAGGTCCTTTAAAGCACGTTCAGTTTTAATTCAATTACTCTTATCTAATCTAATAGATTTAGACCATCTATTATCTAGTACGATATATGACCCTAGTCGTTGCAGTATAAATAATCATTTATTTCATTCTTTTTATATTTTCCCAGCTTACGTAGTGGGATTGTTTACTAAATTTAGGTATTTTTTTATGGGTATAGGTATGCATCTTTTAATTGATTATATTGGTTGCTTGCTTTAAATGTGAGCGATTTTTAAAAGATATAACTTATTTATGACACAATAAAAGTATCTAATATTAAATGTTTTTTATTATTTTTTTAAAAAAATGACACAATAGATTTTAAAAAATGACACAATGATGATATAATATAAAATATGAATAATAGGCAAAAAAAAATTTTAGAATTTGCTCAAAATAAACCAAGCTTTAAGAATAAAGAAGTGATGGTTTTTTTTAATAATAAATATTCTAGGGAAACTATAGCTAGAGATTTGACTTTTTTGTTTGATAAAAATTATTTAGAAAAAAATGGCGCTGGTGCTTATATAACTTATTGTTTATCTGAAAATTATGAAATTTTAAGAATAATTGATGTTAAGAATTATTTTGAAACGCCATATTTAGATAGGAAAATAAAAGAAAATTTTAATTTTGAAATATTTAAACTTTTAAGTATTGATATTTTTACTAAATCAGAAAAAGATAAATTAAATAAATTGCAGAAAGATTTTCATAAAAATTTTTCTAAATATAACAGTCAAACCCTTATTAACAAAGAATTTGAAAGAATAATGATTGAATTTTCCTGGAAGTCATCGGTTATTGAGGGTAATACCTATTCTCTTTTAAATACTGAATCTTTAATTAAAAATAATGTTATTGCTGCGGGAAAAAGCAGGGAAGAGACAGTTATGATTTTAAATCATAAAAATATCTTTAATGAGTCTATTGAAAATAAAAATAAATTAAAGCAATTAAGATTTTCTGATATTGAATATATTCATTCAATTTTAACTAAAGATTTAGGTATATCTAAAAGCCTTAGAAATGCTCCGGTTGGCATTACGGGCACAAAGTACAAACCTTTGGATAATGCTTATCAAATTAAAGAAGTTATGGAAAGTATGGTTAATTTAATTAATAATAAAAGTTTTTTTCTTGAAAAAAGTTTTATAGCTTCTATTCTTATTCCTTATATACAAATTTTTGAGGATGGTAATAAAAGGACTTCAAGGATGACTTCTAATGCTATTTTATTAGCTTTTGACTCAATTCCGCTTTCATATAGAATTGTGGATGTAGAAGAATACAAAAAGGCAATGATACTTTTTTATGAAATAAATAATATCTCTTATTTTAAGCAGATATTTATTAGTCAATTTGAAGACGCTGTTAATAATTATTTTAAATAATACATAGTTGATATTTTTTATTAGAATAGAAAAATTCTTAATAAATTTTATAGTTCATGTAAAAAACAGACTTATTTGAACTGTACCCCAAAAAGTGGACACGAAAGTGTCTGCTTTTTTTGTGGGTAAAA
>CAYMGT010000030.1:0-10333 GCA_964390115.1 uncultured Gammaproteobacteria bacterium | reverse complement strand
GTTATAAAAACGATAATAAATTTTAAGGCCCTTAATAAATTGAGGGTCTTTTTTTATTTATCTTTAAGTAAACTCTCCCCTACTCTAAAAACATCCCCTGCTCCCATTAAAACAACTACTCCGCCTGGCTCAAGAGATTTGCTTAAATACTTAGTAGTTGACTTTAAGTCACCTGAGGCTAAAACTTCTTGTTTAATTTTAGCCTTTATATTATATTCTTGAATTTTCTTAACTAAAACTTGACTATCTATTTTACCCTTAACTTCTCTAGCTGAGCCATAAATATCTACTACTAAAACTTTATCCGCTAGAAAAAAACTACGACTAAAATCTTTTAAAAGAACTTTTGTTCTGCTATAGGTATGCGGATGAAACACGACTATTAAAGTATTCTTTTTATACTTATTTCTTAATCCTTCTAAGGTACTTTTAATTTCAGTTGGATGATGAGCGTAGTCATCAATTAATAGATTTTTTTTATAGCGACCCATAATTTCTAGTCTTCTAGCCGTACCTGTGAATTTAAAGATTCCCTCCTTTATTAGCTCCTCGTCAATTCCTAATCTAAAAGCTGTAGCTATCACTGAAATAGCGTTAGATAAATTATGCTTCCCTAGTAATTGTATTTTAAAATCCTTATACCGCTTATTATTATATTTTAAAGAAAAAACTTGATTACCTAATTCATAATCATGTTTTTCAAGTTGCCAAACATTTTTACCTATCTTTAAGTTTTTATTTATTGAAAATCCTATACTATTTCCTAAACAATCTTTGCTCATCTTGCGACAATTTTTATCATCAAAGTTATAGACTAAGAAACCTGAACTTGGTATTTTTTTAACAAAATCGGAAAAAGCTTTAAGATATTTAGAAAAAGTCGGATAATAATCGTGATGATCCCAGTCAATGTTAGTAAGAATAACTTCCTGTGGTTTGAAATACCGTAATTTATTTTGATATTCATCAGCTTCAATAATCAGAAGCTTAGACTTCCCTGACAAGCTACTACCTTTAAACTGAGGCACTCTAGCTCCAATTAAAGCATTAGGTTTAATTTTAGCCTGCTTTAAAGTAAAAGCTAACCAAGCTGAGACTGTGGTTTTACCATGACTACCGCAAACCGCTAAACCTTGATAATTATTAAATATTTCCGACAGAGATTCGGCATAAGATAAAACTCTAATTTTTTTTTGCAATAAAGCTTCTTTTAATTCTTGATTATTTTTTTTATCATAGGCAGTAGAATAAACAATTAAGTCACAATTTTTTAAATTTTTAATATGGCTAACACTAAAACCTGAGAATACTTTAATCTCACTGTCTTTAAGGACTTGATCTGTCATAAATGTTTCCGCTATGTCAGAGCCAAACACTTTAACTTTGTGTTGCTTCATAAACTGAGCCAACATAGTCATGCCCACACCTTTTATGCCTATAAAATAAACAAATTTTAGATTATTTAACATATTTTTCAATTATATAACTTATATTTTTTTCAGCTTCTTTAGAGATAAGACTGTAGAGATTGTTAGCCATTTCTAAGCTTTTATTTTTATCTTTCACTAAGTTTAAAATATTCTCTTTAAAATTAGAATCTGTTAAATTATTTTGATCAAGCACCATCCCTGCTCCATGCTTAGCAATTAATTTCGCATTATCTTCTTGATGGCTAAAAGGCATAGGAATAAATATTACGGTCTTTTTTAAATAGGATAGTTCACTAATAAATCCCAGACCACAGCGAGAAACTAGTAAATCAGATACACTCATTATTTGTGCCATTTTCTTAGCTGATACAAAACTATAACTTAAATAATTATTTTGATTTTTAATTTTTTTATTTTTAGAACCTGTAATATGAACAATTTGCAATTCTTTATTTAAATAACTAACAGACTGACCAACTAAATCATTAATTTTTTTAGAGCCTTGTCCGCCACCAATAATAGTTAATATTGGTTTATCTATCTGTAAATTTAATGACTTTAAAAACTCATATTTATTTCCTAAACCTTTAAAAGCCTGCCTAACAGGATTTCCAGTTAAAACTGCCTTTTCTCCATAATCATCTATAGATTCAGAAAAAGTAACTGTCACTTTTTTAGCAACTTTGGCCATTAACTTATTAGCCAAACCCGCTCTAACATCTTGTTGATGAACAATTACAGGAATAGCCAGTAGCTTAGCTGCGAAAGCTAATGGCACACTAACGAAACCTCCAGCACTCATAACTAAATTAGGTGATAGTCTTTTTAAATAAATTAGACTCTGAAAAAAAGCAATTATAATCTTGAAAATATCAACTAAGTTTTTAAAGGAAAAATAGCGCCTCAATTTTCCACTAAAAATTCCCACATATTTCATATCGGTTTCTAAAACCATGGTTCTCTCTAAACCATTTCTAGTGCCAAACCAAACAAAATCCCATTGTGAATGTTTTTGATTTAGATATTCCTTTAATGCCAAAAGAGGTGCCACTGAGCCACCAGTTCCACCACCTGAAAAAACTATTATTTTCTTTTCTTTATTTATCTCTGACATATTTACTAATATTAATTAAAATTCCCATGGCAATTAGTAGTGCTATTATAGAAGATCCTCCTGCGCTAACAAAAGGTAAGGGGACGCCAGTCATCGGTACCAGAGCTATCATACCACCAATATTTAAAAACACTTGAATAACCAGCCAAGCAACAATTCCTAAAGAGAGTAAACTACCAAAAACATCATCAGTTTTTTTTGATATTAAAATTCCCCGATAGAAAATAAAAACAAATAGGGCTATAAACAACACAGAAAAGATAAAGCCAATTTCTTCAGAAATAATTGGAAAAATTGAATCAGCGCTAACCTCGGGTAAATATAGAAACTTTTGCCTACTCTCTCCTAGTCCCCTGCCCATTAAACCACCCGAACCAACTGCAATTAAAGACTGATTAATTTGATAACATGTTTTTTGTGGACTAAAACTTGGATCCTGCATACACTTAAAACGATTAGACTGATACTCGCTGGAACCAACAAGTAAATAGCCTAAAAAGAGAACTATAATACCTAAACCTATTAACATCCTTTTTCTAACTCCACTAACGAAAACTACTACTAAGGAACTAAAAGCAATTATTGATAATGTTCCAAGATCTGGTTGCCTGTACATCAAGAAAGCTATAACAGTTAATATAATTAAAAAGGGCCAAAAGACTTGACGCGAGTCTTTAACTTGAGCTTTTTTAGCCTCAAGCCAAGCAGCTAAATAAATTAAAAAAAATAATTTTACAAACTCTGAGGGTTGCAAAGAAAAACCAAAAATTTCAATCCAACTACTGGCAGTACCATATTCAGCTTTAAGACCTGGGATAAAAACTAAAATTAAAAAGACTATAGATACTAACAAGAAAGAAAGCGCATTTCTTCTCCAAAAACGATAATGGACATTAGAGAAAATAAAAAAAAGAATTAAGCCAATAATGGTGTAAAAAATTTGTTTTTCTAAATAAAAATAACTATTGTCAAACTTAATATAAGCCACCACTGCAGAAGATGAGGCTAACATTAAAAGACCAAAAACAATAACTAAAATAATTGATATAAGTAAAGGCTTGTCGGGTCTATGACAATTCTTACTTTCTTTATTTATTCTTTTAAAAATTTTTTTTAGTCCTAACATAATTTAAAACCCTCTATCAAGAAAAAACAAAACTATTCCAATACTCGCCGCTACAATCGCTATTAACCAAAAACGCATAACTATTTTAGGTTCAGTCCAACCGATAGCCTGAAAATGATGATGTATGGGAGTAGATAAAAATATTTTCTTTTTTTTAATTTTTTTGTAACTTAATTGTAAAATAACTGATAAAGACTCAACTACAAAAATTAAACCAATAACCGGCAAAAGTAAGGCATAATTAGTCATCATGGCAATGACTGCTAAAGTGACTCCTAGACTCATAGAACCTGTATCTCCTAAATAAAATCTAGCCGGATTAATATTAAACCATAAAAAGGCTAGTAAAGCGCCGATTATAACAGCACAAAAAACTGCTAAATCATAACGACCTAAAGAAAAAGCGATTACCCCATAAACAGCATAAGATATGAGTAAGGTTCCACCGGCTAGTCCGTCTAAACCATCTGTTTCATTAACTGAAAAAGCTGTAGCTACAATTACAAAAATAAATACAGGAATATACCACCAACCTATCTCAAAACTCCCTAAAAAAGGTACATGTAAAACTGTCCAATCTAATTTAAAATAAAACCAAAGTGCTCCAATTAGGGCTATAAAGGCAAAAATTGCTAAACGATGTAAGATATTCAAACCACCACCACCTAAAATACCTTTACCTCTAACGTCTAGCCAGTCATCAACTAACCCTATAAGGGCGGTGGCTATTAAAGCTCCTAAGGGAAGAAGCGTTTCTTGTCGCGAAAGAAAATTTAAAGAAGCTAAAAAAGTATCAGAAAAAATATCAGATACAAAGGCAAAGAATACAATAAATATTAAAAGTGTTAACCAAACAAGTATTCCTCCCATAGTCGGGGTTCCCGCCTTGTGAGCATGAAGTTTAGAAAAAATGGGTGTATCTCCACTATTTCTTATCGACTTCCCTAGTTTATATCTATATAAATAATGAGTTAAAAGTGGTGTCCATAAAATCGCAAAAACAAAGGCTAAAGTGGAAAATAATAAAATTCTGGTGATTTGAAATTCTAGCATATTATCTAAAGTTTATTAAATAAAGACTTAACATAGCTATAAGTAAGAATATATTAAATAACAGGGCAGTTATTGGTAAGAAATGCGAAAATAGGCTATAATTTTTCTTTCTATAAAAGAAAAAAACCAGAATAAAGTTAATTAAATAAATAAGCAAACCAGCTAAAGGTAAAAGAAAAATTTTTATTGGTTCGCCTAATAAATCAATTCCAAAGTCTATATTATAATGTAATATTAAAAGTTGACCGCTATTACTACTATAAATAAAATACGCTGATAAAAACAAAGCTAAATTAAGAAAAAAAGTTAATAAAAAATACAACCTTAAATAAACCGGCCCATAGACCTGCTTTAAAAGCCATACTCTTCTTCTTAAAAAAACAAGAATTTTATTCATAAATTAAACGACTATATAATTTTAACAACTATAATTAATTAGATTTTATCACATTTTTAAATAATACAAAAATAATGCTATAATTACTTTAGTAATAATATAATATTTTTTATGAAACATGCTTTTATAAGTAAACTAATTAATCTAACTCTTTGGGAGGGGGCAAAAACATTTTTTTTATCATATCAAGTAGAAGGCTTAAGTATAGATTTCTACCAAGATCAAAGTGAAGATTTGCTTTTACAAAATAGAGCTAAAGAAAAATTAGATAGTGAGATTTATCTACTTAATCAAAGTAAAAACTTAAATTCAGGAGAAAGTTTAAGTTTTACCGAGAAAACTAGTTTCGGCTATAAGGAAGTTCTTCTCACTAGATTAGCAGGAGAAAATAAAAAATATTCTATAATCTTACAAAATACTAGCAACAAGGATTCTCGTCTTTCTCAGCTAGGTATACATCATTTTCAGCTTAAAAATTTAAAAAATCATTTACTCTCTAATAAAGCATCGGGTTTAATTTTAGTTGTAGGTGACAGTGCCTCAGATAGAAATAAAACCATAATTTCCTTAGCTAATTTATTTAAAAATAAACCTCACTCAATTTTAAACTTAAATAATAGACTGCCTTTAAATGACATAATGTCTTTAGATATAGATCTATTTCAAAAACCTAATTTAAGTGCTCAGGAAATTTTTAGTCTAGTTAAAAAGCACCAAGCTGATGTAATTATTAATAATGTACACAACCACAATTTAAACCAAGCTTTACTAGATTTAGCTCTAGAAAATAAGATTGTTATCAGTTCGCTTGAAGGCAGTAGTAATTTAGAAGCTTTGTATAAACTTAAGCAAAGTCATTTACTTGGTGATTTAAAAAATAATATTAGTTTAGTAATTTGTCAAAAATTCGTCTCTAGACTTTGCCCTTATTGTAAAGAAAAAGGTGCTTTAAATAAATATGAAAGAAATCACTTAGAAAATTTAGGTTTTAGATATAATTGGTCAAATTTAAAAGAAAAATCTAAACATTCCAGTGGATGCCCTAAATGTCTATATAGTGGTAGACAAGGTGAAATTGGTATTTTTGAAACCTTATCCTTTAAGAACAAGGATTTAAATAGTCTTAGTTTAATAAATGACGCCAAAGCTAAATATGACCTAGGTCTAATTGGCGTAGAAAATCTTTTAAGTTTTCCCTAGAAATGAAAAAAATTATTTGCATAATTCCCGCTTATAACGAGGGAAAAAATATTTACAAAACAGTCCAAAAAGTTAAGCTTTATCTAGAAAATGTTGTAGTTATAGATGACGGTTCAAGTGATGAAACTGCTTATAAAGCTAAAAAGGCTGGAGCTAAGGTTTTAATACACCCAATAAACAGAGGTCAAGGAGCAGCACTGCAAACTGGTAATGAATATGCTTTATTAAAACAAGCCGATCTTGTAGTTCATTTTGATGGTGATGGTCAATTTCTAGCTTCAGAAATAAATGACTTAGTAAAACCTATTATAGAAAATAACTACGATATAGTTTTTGGCTCTAGATTTTTAGAAAAAAAATCAGCTATACCTAAATTTAAAACTTACATTATTTATCCATTAGCCAGAATAGTTAATCGTATTTTTCTACAAGTTAAAACTACTGATCCGCAAAATGGCTTCCGGGCAATGAGTAAAGAAGCTATATTAAAAATAAAAATTGAAAACAATGGCATGGCACATTGTAGTGAAATACTTTACAAAACCCACTTAAATAAACTAAGATTCAAGGAAGTCCCTATTACTGTTATTTATCATCACTTTGGGCAAAAATTTTCCTCTGGTTTAAAAATACTTAAAGATCTTTTTGTTAATAAATTAAATCAATAGTTCTATGTGGCAACAAATTATAGCCTTAATTATTATCATTTTTTTTCTTAGTCGCTTAATAATACAAGCTAAAAAGAAAACTATTAATCGAGTCGAATTTAGTCTTTGGTTAGTTTTTTGGATTTTAGCGACTTTAGCTATATTATTTTTAAAACAAATTGATAGCTTCCTTTTACGTCTAGGATTCTCTAGTAGTGGTATAAATTTTCTCCTATACTTAGCAGTAATGATGTTATTTTATTTCATTTTTAAATTACGACTAAAATTTCAAAGTTTAGATCAAAAATTAACTGATCTAAATAGAATTATTACTTTAAATAAGGCTAAAGAAGAAGATAAAAAATAAGTATGAAAATTGCTCAAATTGTTTGTTCATTCCCTCCCTACAAGGGTGGCATTGGTAATTCAGCCTGGCGATTAAAAGAATTACTGAGTCCTGAGATAAACTTAGAAACTTTTACTTTTTCGTCAGCTAAAGAAGTTAACAAGGAACTTAAAGATAAAAATATTCACTATTTAAAACCTGTTCTTAGTTTAGGACAGGCTGCTTTTATACCTCAATTATTTTTTAAATTAAATAAGTTTGATATCATTATTTTACACTATCCTTTTTTTGGTGCTATGGAAATTATCTATTTACAAAAACTATTTAATAAAAGAAGTCCTAAATTAATAATTTTTTACCACATGGACATTTCTTACTTAAGTCCACTAAAACACTTACTCAGCTTTAGCGGAAAAGTCTCAGGTAAAAAACTTTTACAGCAAGCTGATAAAATTATTGTCTCTAGTTATGATTATGTTAAAAATAGCCAAATAAAAGAACTCTATCACAAACAAACTACCAAATTTACTGCCATTCCCTTCTCTATTGATACTAATAAATTTGTAGCAGAAAATAAATTTAAAACAACAAATAAAGCCAACTTTAATTTACTTTTTGTGGGAGGATTAGATAAAGCCCATTATTTTAAAGGTGTTGATATATTAATAAAGTCATTGGCTAATATAAAAAATTCTAACTGGCAATTAAATATTATTGGCTCTGGTGATCTCTTGGTTAGCTTAAAAGCTTTAGTAAAAAAATTAAAAATAATTCACAAAATTAATTTTTTAGAAAAGGTGTCTAATGAAGAGTTAATTAACGCTTATCAAAAAGCAGACATACTACTACTTCCCTCTACAAACAGCCATGAAGCCTTTGGCTTGGTTATTATAGAAGCTATGGCCTGTGCCACGGCAATTATTGCTTCTGACCTACCTGGAGTTAGAACTGTGTTTAGTAAAAAAAGTGGTTTAAGAACCTTGCCTGGCAATGTAAAAGATTTAGAAAATAAACTAAAATATTTATTAGATAATCCCGACGTCATTTATAAAATGAAACTTAATGCTCGCCTTGAAGCAGAAGAAAGGTATAGTTTAGAAATTGCCAAAAAAAATTGGCTTAATGCTTTATTATGAAAATAACCATTTTAAATAATTTATATAAACCATATCAAAGAGGTGGAGCTGAGATAGTAATTGAGACCATCAAAAAAGCCTTAGAAAAAGAAAAACACGAAGTTTTTGTAATTAGCACCTACCCCTGTTTAAATAGTTTTAAAAAAATACGGATTATTGATAAAAACTACTTTTTACCTTCAGCCTATTCTTTGTTAAGTAAATTTCCCTACCATTGTCGTATTCTTTGGCATACATACAAACTAATTGACTTAATACAAATTATTAAACTAAAAAAAATTTTACAGAAAGAGAAACCCGACTTAATAATTAGCCACAATTTAACAGCTTTTAGTGCTCTAACTAACCAGCTAATTAAAAAATTAGACATAAAACAAGCTCATTTCTTACATGACATCCAACTTCTTCATCCTAGCGGACGTATAATTTTTAACAAGGAGAGGATTATAGACTCTATCGGGGCTAAAGTCTGGCAAGCTATAAAAAGAGAACAATTTAAAACAATTAAAAAAATTATTTCTCCATCTTCTTGGCTATTAAAACTTCATCAAGAAAAAGGTTTTTTTAATAATACCAAACAAATCATCGCCTTTAATCCAGTTAACTTAACAAATTTAAAAAAAACTAAGTTCCCTGTTTTTAGCTATATATATTTAGGTCAATTAGACGATGAGAAAGGTCTGCCTTTACTTGTTTCAGCTTTTGAAAAAATAACTCAAAAAGCTAATTTAATTATCGCTGGAAGCGGGCCATTGCTAAACTTTATTGAAGAAAAAAGCAAGAAAAATAAAAACATAATTCTTTTAAAAAACCTAACTCACCAAGAAATTATAGAAACACTTAGTCAAAGTCATTGCTTAATAATCCCATCTTTAATATATGAAAACTGCTCTACGGCTATCTTAGAGGGTGTTTCACAGGGACTTAATATAATCTCATCTAATATAGGTGGTAGTCCTGAACTAATAGAGAGATTTTGGGGACAGAGTTTCCAGGCTGGAGATGAAAAAGATTTATATAATAAAATGCTTCAAGCTATTGAAATAGAAGACTACAAAAAGAATTTAGACTCATTTAAATGTCTAAATTCTGATACTTATATAAAAAACTTACTAAATTTTTTAGAATTGTCGTAAATCCAATATAGTTTTATTTAGAATTAATGACTCTTCTCTGAATCTAGCTGTTAGGTTTAATAGACAAAAATAGTTGGTAATTTAATCTCTATATTTAAAAAAAGAACCTCGAATTACTTATGTAATTCGAGGCTAAAATAAGGGCTAAAGACTAAAGTCTAAAAACTAAAATTGTCAAAAAACTAAAGCCTAAAAGCCAGAAACTTGCGAAACGAAAGCGAACCCGCTGCCACGATCCCACCAGTTGTCAGGACGAACATAGTCAGAGTACAGCCAAGAACCGCGGCCATTACGAAAAATGCCAAAAAGTCTAGGGTCGCCGTCAGAGTCTTTAATCGAGTTGTGCATAGTTATAATCCAATAAAGCTCCATGGCTTCCAATTCTTTATCAGAATATTTTTCTCTGATAAGACAAGCAACTTCGGCATTGGGTGCGGTAAGTTCACGATTTTCAGCGTCCTTGCTGATGTTTCCCGTAATACGTTCGTTGTCACTGAAAAGTTCACCTTTTAAAACGGCAACTTCGTAAGTAACACCACTAGTCGTCTTAAAGCTTTTTGAGCGTAAAACGCTTTTAGCATAATTGTTAACACGAAAGCCTTTAGATTCCAGACGAGCAATCCACTCTTCACCGTTAGTACCATCAGAAATAACTGAGAAACAGATGACACCATCTTTTTCGGTCCAAGTACGAGCCGAATCAGTTAAAATCAAATCTCCTGATTCTACTATTTTGTTGACATCATTA
>CAYMGT010000029.1:0-11042 GCA_964390115.1 uncultured Gammaproteobacteria bacterium | reverse complement strand
GAAAATAATTTATTTATATTAATTTTTAACAGTGTTTAAAATGTGATATAATATTAACATATTATTATTAAATTATAAAGTGTATATCTAAGGTAAAATTTATGAAAAAACTTAAATCTGAAATTAGAAAAGATTATTTATTAAATGAATATGTAATTATAACACCATCGAGATCTAAAAGACCGAGAGATGTAAAACCTAAAACAGTTAGCTCTTCTAATTCTGAAACCTGCCCTTTTTGTCCTAATAATTTAGATAAAAAAAATATTATTGATTCAATTAAAACTGGAAAAAAATGGAAGTCAGTAAGTATTAGTAATATATTTCCTGCAGTCAGTACTAAAAACCCCAAAGCATATGGCACACAAGAAGTAATAATAGAAACACCTAAACACAATACTCAATTAGGAAAATTGTCTATGGGAGAAATAAAATCACTATTAACTCTTTATCAAAAAAGAACAAAAGAAATTTCCAAAAATCCTAAAATTAATTATGTTCTAATTTTTAAAAACCAAGGGGCTAAAGCGGGAGCTTCTTTACAACATTCTCACTCTCAAGTTTTTGCTACCAAAATTATACCTCAAGAATTAATAACCGAAGCATCTTTAACTCAAGACTATTTAATAAAAAATGGTTCTTGTCACTTTTGCGATGTTATAGAAAAAGAATTAAAATCTAAGCGAAAAATATATGAAGACAAATTTTTTGCTATAATCGCTCCATATGCTAGTAAATATCATTATGAAGCTTGGATTTTACCCAAAAGACATCTTGACAACATCTCTCTATTAAACAATAATGAACTGGTCTCATTGACTAAATGCTTAAAATTAATCTTATCTAAACTAGAGGAAAGTGGTTTAGATTATAATTTTTTCTTACATAACGTTGTACCTGACACTAATCAACATTTTTATATTAAAATTCAACCCAGAGACAGTGTTTGGGCGGGTGTTGAGCTAGGTTCTGGTTTGGTGATAAATTCAATAAGCCCAGAGGTGGCTGCTAAATATTATAAAAAAAATGCAAAAAAACTATAGAAACAACAATTGGCAAAGTAAAAAAATATCTCAACAAAAAACACCAATACGTAGAAATGCAAAAAAAAGATCTTATAAATCCAGAAAAGATAAATCTGTTATAAAAAGAATTCTTACTAACTCATACCTATGGAAAGCCTTGTTTTTTTTAAGTATTTTTATATTTTTAGCTGTATTTTTAGCTGTAGCTTGGTTTTCTAAGGGATTACCTGACCCTAATCAATTAATATCCAGAGATATTCCCCAAAGTACAGTTATTTACGATAGAACCGGCGAAAACATTCTTTACGAAATTCATGGGGAAGAAAAAAGAACCTTAGTTACCCTACAGGAAATACCTGATTACGTAGAAAAAGCCACGATTTCCATAGAAGATAAAAATTTTTATCAACACTCTGGTTTTAGTTTATTTGCTATTATGAGAACTGCTGTAACTAATGTGTTATACGGAAAAAAGGCCGGTGGATCAACTTTAACTCAACAATTAATAAAAAATGCTGTTTTAAGTTCAGAAAAAAGCTATAGTAGAAAAATAAAAGAATTAATATTGGCCTATAAACTTGAACAAAAATTTTCTAAGGACCAAATACTACAAATGTATTTAAACGAAATACCTTATGGGTCTAATGCTTATGGCGTCCAAGCGGCTAGTGAAAAATATTTTGGTAAATCAGTTCAAGAAGTAAGCATTTCTGAAGCTGCTGTTTTAGCTGCTTTACCTCAAGCACCTAGCTTCTACTCTCCCTACGGTTCAAATAAAGACGTGTTATTGGCTAGAAAAGATTATATTTTAGATCTAATGGAAAAACAAGGTTATATAAGTGGGGATGAAAGAGAAAATGCTAAAGGACAGGAAATAAATTTTAAAAAACCAACCACTAATATTACTGCTCCACATTTCGTTATGTATATTAAACAAATTTTATCGGAAAAATATGGCGAGAAAAACGTTGAACAAGGTGGTCTAAAAATATATACCTCACTTGATCTATATAAACAAAAGATTGCTGAGGAGGTTATTACAGAGTTTTCAGAAAAAAACCAAGAAAATTACAACGCTGAAAATGCTTCTTTGGTAGCTATAGACCCTAAAACTGGTCAAGTTTTAGCTATGGTTGGTTCAAAGGATTATTTTAGTCAGGAAATAGATGGTCAATTTAATGTTGCTATAAATCCTAGACAACCAGGCTCTTCTTTAAAACCTTTGGTTTATGCTTCTTTATTTGAAAAAGGTTATACTCCTAATACTATACTTTTTGATGTTTTAACTAATTTTTCTAACACCGCTAAACCCTATGAACCTAGAAATTACAACAATAAAGAGTTAGGTCCAGTTTCTGTAAAAAAAGCTTTAGCCGGTTCATTAAACATTCCTGCTGTAAAAGCCTTGTATTTATCAGGCTTAGATGACGTTTTAGACTTAGCTGAAAATTCTGGATATACCACTCTAAAAGATAAGGATCGTTTTGGTCTTTCTTTAGTTTTAGGTGGAGCGGAAGTTAAATTAATTGAACATGTTAATGCTTATTCAATTTTCGCTAGAGAGGGTGAGTTAAATCCGATTTCAGTTATATTAAAAATAGAGGATAAAGATGGGAATGTTTTAGAAGAATATAAAGAAAACAAAAAAACAATTATTCCTGTAAATATAGCCAGGATGATAAATGACATATTATCGGACAATGACGCCCGTGCTTATGCTTTTGGCACAAACAACCACCTACAACTCTCTAATCGTCCTGTGGCGGCTAAAACAGGCACTACAAACAATTATATAGACGCTTGGACGATTGGCTATACCCCATCTTTAGTGGCGGGTGTTTGGGTGGGAAATAATGATAACACTGAAATGAAATTAGGTTCCGCGGGAGGAACGGTGGCTGCTCCAATTTGGAAGAACTTCATGGAAAGAGTTTTAGGCGACACGCCAGTCGAAGAATTTAAAAAACCTGAAATAAAAGAGGTTGATAAAAAAATTATCAATGGCAATATAGATTTTTCTGAAACAATTAAAATTGACTCTATTTCTGGATTACTTACCACAGAATATACACCAGAAGAACTAATAGAAGAAAAAGAGTTTTTAAATTATCATAACATTCTTTATTATGTAGACAAGGAAAATCCATTAGGAGATATTCCTGAGGACCCTAGTCAAGATCCACAATTCAATTCTTGGCAAACTGCTTTAGAAAGCTGGACTGAAAAAGAAAATAAAAAAAGAGATGAATTAGGAGAAGAAAAAATATATCTTATTCCAACCAAAAAAGATGATGTTCATTTACCAAAAAATCAACCTATTTTTTCTATAAATTTAAAAAATAATTCTACTATAAACAGTTCGTTATTGTCTGTTGAAATCAATGCCGCAGCCCCAAGGGGTATAAGCACAGCCTCTTATTATATTAATGACAATCTTTTATTAAATACCAGCTCTTCTCCTTTTAATTTGTCACGTGATATAAGTTTTTTAAAAAATGGCTTGCACAAATTAGGAGTAAAGGTTTGTGATGATGTTTTAAATTGTCAAACTAAAGAAATAGCTTTTAATTATATGGGGCCAGAGAATCAAAACATTAATGAAGAATCTTCTGTATCTATAGAATTTCCTTTAAATGGTTTAGCCTTAAATGAAATTGATTTTCCGTTAACTATAAAACTTAATACTAAAAATCCAAACTCTATATCTAATTTAAAATTAAAAACTCAAAACCAAAATACTCAAAAAATTGAAGATCCATCTATTGAAATATCCAATAACTCTTTATTTAATAGCATCTCTTGGGGAAAACAATCTAATAGTGGTTCATATTTAATTTGGATAGAGGTAAGCACCTGGTCAGGAAAAACAATACTATCTAATAAAATACAACTTACAATAAATTAAATAGTTTTTATTCTTTAATTGGCATAACTATATAAATATAGTTTTTATCTTGCTTACAGGAAAAGAGGCAGGGTGAGTTATTGTCAGCTATTTTTATAACTATTTCATCTTCTTTTATATTATTTAAACCCTCGACTAAATATTTATAATTTAATTTTATATCACTATTTTCACCAATTATATCAGCCTCTAAATTTATTTCACTTTCCCCTACTTGTCCTGAGGTAGAATTAATAGAAACTTCTTTCTTTTCTTTGTTTAAAAAAAGGTTTATATCATTAATACCATCACTTGAAAATATTGAACACGCTTTTATAGCCCTAAGTAATTCTTGTTTATTAACAGTAGCCTCGCTAATAAACTTTTTTGGTATTATTTGCGTATAATCAGGATATTGACCGCTAATAGTTCGTGAAACTAATTCAACGCCATTAAAAGAAAAGAGTATTTGGTTGTCTGAAATAAATATTTTAACTTTATTGTCAGAAGTAAAATCGTCACCTAGATTAGATAAAATTCTAAGAATTTCCTGAAGGGTTTTAGCGGGTATAATTATGTCATTATTTTTTAATTCCTCAGTTTTTATATTATTTTCAATCTTAATTTTTTTTTCTGAAAGTCTATAACTATCAGTGGAAACTAATTTTAGAGTTTCTCCGTTTAATGAAAAAAGAGCTCCTGATATTTCTACTCTAGAATCTGAATTAGATATTGAAAATATTATTTGTGATAATGATTTTTTTAACTCATTGATTGATATTGTAATGTAATCTGATCTACTAATCTCTGGTATAAGTGGAAAATCTTTACTATTTTGAATTTTTATTTTTGTTTTATAGTTTTTACATTTAATACTTAGTTCTTTATCTTTTTGTTCAAATACTACTTTATCTAAAGGAAGTAGTGAGACGTAATCATTAATAATTTTAGAATTTATAGTTATTTCACCTTCTTTTTCTACTTTGCCTCTAAGTTTATAGGTTATACCTATTTCTAAGTTAGTAGCTATTAAATTTATTTCTCCTTTATTAACTTTAATTAGAATATTATTTAATATAGGAAGACTAATGTTTTTACTAGTTATATTACTAACTGCAAAAATTCCTTTTTTTAAATTTTCTTGCAGACTGATAAATTTCATATGGTTGTTTTTATATTAATAATTATATTTATAAATAATAGTAATAATAAGGGAGTGGAGAAAAACAGTTTTTTTGAAATTTATCAATTGTTTTAGCCAAAAAAATAGTTTTATTTTTGGGGAAAAAAGGTGCAGTGTGAGTGCTTAGTTTGTGATCTTAATGTTAATAGTTTTTTTAAAACTTATTTATCAACAAACTGTTAACGAGTAACAACTTACCACACACAGGTTATTAACAACTATTTATATAGAAAAAGAGCTAAAAAGGTGCTTAATAGAATTTATTTCTTGCTTGGTTTTTTCATTTTCTTTTATTTCTTTATCAATTTTATTATAAGCATGCATAGCTGTGGTATGATCTCTTCCACCAAGTTCTTGACCAATACTTGGATAAGAGGTGTTTAATTCTTTTCTCATTAAATATACAGCTATTTGCCTTGGTTTAACTAATTCTTGCTTTCTTCCTTTTCCTAAAAGATCCTTTTGAGTAATATCATAATATTTTATAACAGCTTCTATTATATTCTTTGGTGTAAGAGAACGACTTTGTATATCAACCACTAAATCACTTAAAACAGTTTTAACGCTTTCTATAGTGGGGTTTACGTTCATAAGGTCGTGATGAGCTAAAACTCTATTTAAAGCTCCTTCCAGCTCTCTAACATTATTTTTAATAGTTGATGCTATATATTCTATAACTTCTTTATCTAAAATAAAGTTTTTTTCACCTGACTTTCTTTCTAATATTGCAATCTTTGTTTCAATATCTGGTTTACCAATATCAGCCACCATTCCTGATTCAAATCTAGAAATAAGCCTTTTTTCAATAGCAGGTATGCTTTTTGGTGGTCTATCAGAAGTTAAAACTATTTGTTTATTTCCTTGTTGTAGATCATTAAAAGTGTGAAAAAATTCTTCTTGGGTTCCATCCTTTCCACCCATAAACTGAACATCATCTACTAGTAGTAAGTCAACATTTCTATATAAGTTTTTAAATTCTTTAGCTCGACCGCTCTGAATAGATTGAATATAGTTATTAGTAAACTTTTCACTGGTTATATATAATATTTTATCGGTTTTTTCAGAAGCAGCGTTGCCAATGGCCTGTAATAAATGAGTTTTACCGAGCCCAACTCCACCATAAATAAAAAATGGATTATAAGCCTCCCCTAATCTTTTAACAACTGCTTGACAGGCCGCGTAGGCTAATTCATTACTTTTTCCTACAATAAAATTTTCAAAAACATATTTAGAATTTAAACCAAATCTATTAATATTATTTTGACTAAGAGCTAAGTGATTTTTTGGGGTTTCAGTTTTTTTATAGTCCTCTTTTATTCTTTTTGAATGTGAAGTCTGGTTGTTAGTAGTATTTTTTTTTAATTCAACCTTATATATAACAGTATCAATTTTTTTATTTAGGATATTCTCCAGGGCCTTACAAATCTTTTTATTATATTTAGTTTCTAACCATCTCTTAACAAAGCTATTAGGCACACAAATAATAACCTGATCGTTTTCAACGGAAGATAAAAACGTCCCTTTAAACCAAGTAATAAAATTAGCTCGAGATAGATTTATTTCAATTTCACCTAAAACAGATTGCCAAATTTTTTGATTGTCCATAGATTTAATTTAACGATATCTTTATTATATTAAAAATTTGATTTTAACTCAAGGATTTACTGTTTATAATATGTTAATAAAAAGTTAATAAAAAGATTTATTATCTTGTTTATCATACCTTCTATCCATGAAATTATCTTTTTTGCCATTGACCTTTTTATTTTTTATTGCTATCTTGTTTTATATAATCAAAAACAGATTTTGTTTTTGTGTTTACAAATATAAGGTAATAAATATGCCCAAAAGAACATACCAGCCAAATAAAAGGAGAAGAAGTAAAAAACACGGGTTTTTAAAGAGAATGTTAACAGAAAATGGAAGAAAATTACTTAAAAGGCGAAGAGATAAAGGAAGAAAGGTTTTATCTAAATAAGTGAAACTTCTTTTTTTGTATGCTTAAAAGAAAATTTATAATAAAAAAGCAAAAAGATTTTCAAGAAGTTTTTAAAAAAGGTAGAAACGTTAATTTTAAGTTTTTTACCTTAAAAATTTTAAAAACAGAAAGAGGTAATTCAAGGATAGGAATTTCAATAGGAACTAAAATTGACAAAAGAGCTGTCTATAGAAATAAATTTAGAAGACAAATAAAGGCTATTTTTAAACTATATAAAAACTCTGAGAAAAGTTTAGATTTATGGGTTTTAGGAAGAAAAGGATTTAATCAAAACTCTTTAAGCGAACTAAAAGAAAGTCTAGAAAAAATACTATAATCTGAAAAAAGTTTAAATAACAGCTATTATTAGCGTAAATTTTACAATTAAAACGATAAACAATGTTTTTAAAAATTCTAATTGAAGGGTTTGTAATAAAGCTTATAGAATTATATCAAAAAACATTATCATTTGATCATGGTTTTTTTAAGTTTTTGTATCCTCATGGATATTGTAGATTTCAACCAAGTTGTTCCCAGTACACTATCGATGCTATTAAAAAAAAAGGTTTAATTAAAGGTATGTTGATGGGTACTTGGAGAATATTACGTTGCAATCCATGGAATAAAGGCGGACATGATCCAGTTAAATAATATTTAATAAAATAGTAAAATGGGTAATTTATTTCACATCATATTTTATCAACCAATATTAAACTTAGTAGTCTGGTTATACAATGTAATTCCAGGAGATAGTTTGGCTTTAGCTATTATAGGCCTAACAATAATTATAAGACTTATTCTTTGGCCACTTTCAAATAAGTCTATAAAAGCTCAAAAATCTTTACAGGATTTACAACCAAAAATTAATGATTTAAAGGCAAAATATAAAGATAGCAAGGATCAAATGGGAAAAGCTCTTATTTCTTTATATAAAGAAAATAAGGTTAATCCTTTTTCCTCTTGCTTACCTCTCTTAATTCAACTACCTTTTTTATGGGCTGTATTTAGAGTTTTTAGGGATGGTATAGAAAATAATTTAGCCCAAGTATATAGCTTTATACAGGTTCCTGAAGCAATTAACTCTATTTGGTTGGGAATGGATTTAACTAAACCAAGTATATATTTAGCTATTTTAGCGGGCTTAGCTCAGTTTTTTCAAGCTAGAATGCTAGCCACTAAAAAGCCAAAAATTAAAAACAAGGGAGCTAAAGATGAAAATATGGCTGCTATAATGAGCCAACAAATGACCTATTTCATGCCTGCTATCACAGTTTTTATAGGGCTCACCTTACCCGGAGGATTGACTTTATATTGGTTTGTGTTAACTTTACTTACAATATTACAACAAGTAATTATTTTTAGAAGTAGTTCAAAAAAAGAGATTGAGATTGTAGATTAAAAAGCACGATTTTTTCCAACAATTAAACGTATTTGTTTATCACTTAAACTAATATCAGCAGACTCTTCACAATTAAGACAAGAGTCAAGGCTTAAAAAAAGGTTTTTTTGATTTTTAATTTTAAGTTTATTTGCGGGAATAAAGCTAAAATCTTGTTTGTTATTTTCAATATATAAATACAGCTTATTTTCATCAATTTCTTTAATGTTAGGTATTTTATCAAGTATTTTTCTACTGGGAACGTTTATAATATAAGCAGTATTGTTTCTTAGAAGAGTGACTTGATAGTTTTCATTAATTTGTATTTCAGCATTTTCTCCATTAATTTTTATATTAGATATAAAGTATAATGTATTGCATTTTGCTAAAAAAATTGTTTTTAGTCTTCTAGCTAAAAGGATATCGCATGCCTGTTGATAGTTATTCAAACCAAAAGTTTCTGCCAGAGATGAATTACCAACAGGAATAAAGGCAATAACAATATTTCTAACAAAAAAACTCAAGTCATTGCTCATTAAAACATTAATAACCTTACTAAAAGTTTTATCACCACCAACTGCCACAACGGTTTTTGCGCCTTGTTTTACTTCCTCCTTTATAGCTTTATCAGAATTTTTTAGATTATTAAGTCTCACAATTTTACCACTTAAACCTAGATCAGTTAGCCTTGTTTCTATTTTATTTAAGGTTTTGTTGTAGCGAGATTTCTCCAAAAAATCATCATATATATAAATATGCATAAAAACTATTTCTTATTAGTTGGGTTTTTTTCAGAAATTTGCTCACTTTTCTTGGTGATTTGACTGCTCATAATGAAGGTACCATTTATTATAGCTCCTTTTTCTATTGATATTTCTTCACAACTAACATCCCCATTGATTTTAGCTGTTTTTCCGATAAATAAATATTTTTCTATTTTAACATTTCCAGCTATTTCACCATTGACAAAGGCATCTTTAGCTAAAACATTAGCTGATATTTTGGCTTTTTCACCAACAAGTAAGCTCGCGTCCGTTTTAAGAGATCCTTCTAGCCTACCCTCAATTATAACGTTTCCTTTACCATGAAAATTACCTTTAACTTTAATTGAACTTCCAATAACAGTCTCTGCATCTTTAATTTTATCAATATTTTTTTCCTTATTGTTAAACATAAATTTGTTTATTTTAAATATTTATTAGTTTATTCTTTTATTGTAAGATAATAAAATTAGTTTGTCAAAAATTTTGCTTCCATAGTTTAAATGGATAAAACGAGAACCTCCTAAGTTCTAGATTCAGGTTCAATTCCTGATGGAGGCACATTTTAGTTAACTGTTATGCAAACTAAACTTAGAAAAAAACAGTAAATCAAGTAATAATATATCTTTAGGGCCCATAGCTCAGCTGGTTAGAGCGCTTGCATGGCATGCAAGAGGTCGCAGGTTCGAATCCTGTTGGGTCCACTCTAGTTTTTCAAGGAACCTTCTTTAGAAATAATTTAGATAAAATAATTATGAATTCTAGAGTCAACAGAAATGTGGACTAATCTCAATTTTGAAATTTAGAAAAAAACAGAGTTTAGTCCAGGAAACTGTGGACTAAACTTTTTAAATATTTATTATTAAATAAACAAATATGTATGATGTAATTATTATTGGTGGTGGGCCAGCTGGTGTTGCCGCCGCGATATATGCTTCTCGAAGAGAAATGAATACTTTAATTATAAGTAAAGACGTGGGTGGGCAACTTGTTTGGGCGTCGGATATTGAAAATTACCCAGGCTTTAAGTCTATTAATGCTTTTGAGCTTATTGGTAAATATCAGGAGCAGGTTAGTTCTTTGGGGGTTAAAATAGCTCAAGAAGAAGTAAAAAAAATGGAAAAAACTGATTTTGGCTTTAGACTTCATTGCCCACAAAAAGTATATGATGCTAAAACTGTTATTTTAAGCATTGGTTTATCCCCTAGAAAGTTAAATATACCCGGAGAAGAAGAATTTAGCGGAAAAGGAGTTACTTATTGCGCTAACTGTGACGGACCTTTTTATAAGAATAAAATAGTGGCTGTTATTGGCGGGGGTAACTCAGCTTTAGATGCTGCCGAGGTTTTATCTAAAATAGCTAATAAGGTCTATTTAATCCACAGAAAAGACTCGTTTAGAGGGTTTGAAGCCCTAGTTAAACAAGTAAAGAATAGAGATAATATTGAGATTATCTTAAATAGCGCTCCAGTTGAGTTTATAGGTGATGAAAGTTTGAATAAAATTGTTGTTCGAGATCAGTTAACTAATGAAATAAATAAAATTGATGTTAATGGTGTTTTTATTGAAATTGGCAGAGTGGCTAATACCGATTTGGTTAAAAATTTTGTAGATAGAAATGATCGTGAAGAGATTTTAGTTAATGAATTGTGTGAAACAAAAACCCCGGGTCTTTATGCCGCCGGGGACGTTACTCAGGTGGAATTTAAACAAATTAGCATTGCTTCTGGTCAGGGGACTATAGCAGCTTTGGCAGCTTATAAGTATTTACAATCTAAAGGAGATTAAATGAAAAAAAATTTTAATTTTTTAAAAATAATGATATAATTAAGA
>CAYMGT010000028.1:0-11081 GCA_964390115.1 uncultured Gammaproteobacteria bacterium | reverse complement strand
TATATGGAACAGAACAGAGTGGGTTTCCTGAACTTAAATTTGCTTCTCTGTTTGACGTAGAGCTTATAAAGTCATCAAATGAGGAGGCAAAAAAACTATTAAAAAAAGACCCTCGTTTTGTAAAGGGTCTCATTAAATTTTCTAGTCCTCTTGTGGACTAGCTTGTTTCTTTTCTTTTTTTTCGCTTCTTATGGCTTGCCATAGAGCTATAATACTAGGAATGGCTAACCATGCCCATAAATAATAGTTAATCCAAATCCTAACTATTTCCTCTAAGGTGCTAGTACCTAAACTTGTAACATTAGTTGATCCAAAAATTATACCTAAAAATATCACAGATCCAACACAAATTACAAGTATATTTATCCAACCAGAAACAATTATACTAACATAAAGCCAAGGCAAAAAATTTTTCATTATTCCTCCTTTTTTAAAGTTTATTTTAAATGTTCTAAATAGATTATAGTATTATTTATATACTTTGTCAAATAATAAACCTTGACAGAGTCTAGATTATTAGGTATTATTATGTCTACGTACATTATAAACTTAAAAATTGGAGATATACAATGATTAAAAATTCTTTTTTTACAGCCAAGGCCGACGTTTACTTAAATGGAAACAAAAATCCTGAAGAAATAAACGTGGTAGTTTTTCCAGAGAGTGTTGAGGTAAACAGCGGTGCAACTTTCTTAAAAGTTAAAAATGGGGATAACGGCAAAATATTAACAATACGGCTGTCTCAATTAAACGGCTTAAAGGGGCCCGAAATAAAATTGATTGAAAAAATAAAAAAAGAAAAATATAAAAAAAGAAAAACCAAAAAAACCAAAAAAACTGAAACTTGTTTTCGAAGATAAAAATATTTTCAAAATTTATAATCAAGGTGCTAAAACTAGGCACCTTTTTTTATTACCTCCACTGCTTCTTTTAACTCTTTTACTCCAATAGTTGTTATTTTAGTGCTCTTATTTTTAATTTGCTTTAATTGACTATATGGCACAATAGCCTGCTTATAACCTAAGTCATAAGCTGTCTTTAGCCTTGCTGTCAGCTGAGCCACTGCCCTAACCTCACCTCCTAGACCAACCTCACCAATAATTATAGTCTGACGACTTATCTTAATATCTAAAAATGAAGAGATTATTGCCAAAGAAACCGCTAAATCTAAAGAAGGGTCGCTTACTTTAAAACCTCCAGCTATATTTAAAATAATATCTTGTGCGCTTAAATTAATCTTTGTTCTTTTACTAATAACCGCTGAGAGAACTTGTAATCTATTTAGGTCAAAACCAGCAGATTTTCTTTGCGGATAACCAAAAACTGTTTTGCTAACTAAAGCCTGCACATCTAGAAGAAATACTCGACTACCTTCAACCGTGGCTGTAATAATTGACCCAGGTATATGCAAATTAGTCTCTTCAATAAAGGCTCCTGCGCCTGCTTTAACCTCCTTAAAGCCTTGACCACTCATTTCCAGTAGTCCTATCTCATTAACCGAGCCAAAACGATTCTTAGTAGCTTTTAAAACTACGTAGTTATTACTAATATCTCTTTCTAAATACAATACTGTATCAACCATATGTTCTAAAGTTTTAGGTCCAGCAATTTGACCATCTTTAGTTATATGACCTATGAGTATTATAGAGATATTATTTTTTTTAGCAACTTCTAAAAATAAGCCGGTTGAAGCTCTTATTTGGTTTAAACTACCAGCCTCACTTTCAGCAAGTGAAGTATAGACAGTTTGAATTGAGTCTATAATAACTGCCTGTGGCTGACTATTAGATAGAAGGGAAATTATTCTATCAGTATTTGTTTCATTAACAAATTTTAAATTATCTAAATTACAGCCTAAACGAATAAATCTTTCTTTTACCTGGCTAGCTGATTCTTCTCCGCTAATATAGAAAACCTCCTTATTTTGACTAAGTTTATCAGCAACTTGTGAAAGAAGAGTAGATTTGCCTACTCCTGGTTCACCAGAGAATAAAAGCAAAGAACCTGGAACTAAACCACCACCTAAGACTTTATCTATCTCCGGCCAATTTAACCTATATCTACTTAACTTCTCATCCTTCAAATTTTTTAAATCTATAAGCTCCGCTGGTTTAGCCAGACTATCTAATTTATTATCTTTAGGACTAAGATTAGACTGTTCTTGGACTAAAGTACCCCAAGACCCACACTCAAGACAACGTCCGCCCCACTTTGAAGATTGCGCACCACACTTAGTACAAGCAAAAATTGTTTTAAGAGCTTTAGCCATAAAAATAGTTACAAATAATTTTAATTATTTTTTAAGAGAAATTCAATATCTTCAATATTATATTCACCTAGCATTTCTTTATCACCCACATAAGTAAACGGCACTCCAATAATTTGTAATTTTTGTGCCTCAGCTACGTCCTCTAAAATTAAAGTTTTAGTCTCTAAATTATTATAGCAAGCTTTGAAATCTTTTTCTCTTAACTCAAGTCCCTTAGCAATGCCAAAGATAAAATTATCTAAAGCTTCATGACTATTACCATTTTCTAACTTAAAAATATCAAATTGACTATAAAAAGCTTCTTGAAATTCCCAAAACTTTCCCTGCCTTTGTGCACAGCGAGCGGAAACAGCTGCTTTAAAAGATAAAGATTCATAATCTAATTCTGGATAATCTTTCCAAACCAAATTAACTCTATCGGGGTAATTATTAACTAAAGCTTGCAGTATCTCTACTTGACTATAGCAATACTTGCAGTCATAGTCAGAGAAATAAACTATATTAGTTTCAACTGATTTATTACCATAAATAGGATTATTATCAGATACTGTTGGAGTATTAATCTTTTCTAAATCAGATTCTAAAACAGGATAAAAAATAAAAGGATCAGCTGATTTATCTATAATCTTGAAACTTTCATTTTCTTCTACACTGGAAACTGTATTATATTTGGACTGAAGAAAATTTGAAATAGTTATAGTAACGATAAAAAATAAAAGGAAGAAGGCGAGCAGTGATAATACAACAAAAATTATCGCAGATTTTTTATCATTCTTTTTAATAAATTTAAACATAATGTTATTGCCAATAAATTCCGCTGACTTTCCAGTCAGAATTTATTTTAGAAAAATTAATACTTATTTTTTGATCAAAAACATTCTCTTGACTGTCTTTTATCTCTTTTCGCCTGGTAGTAACTAAAATTTGTGCTTTGTCATCCTTAAAGCTCTGTACTTCACCCACTAAAGCTGAAGTAGTCATACCGTAATATTTACCGCTGTAGGGTTTAGCACTCTCTGTTTCTACATATCTTTTTGACCAAGATTTCATTTCCTCTGTCATGTATAGTTCCAAATCACTTATATTACCAAAATTTCCTTGATTAGAAAAAGAACCATATCTCTCAGCCACAGAAAAAGCTAATTGTTTTAAATCTTCAGCAGTCATTTCTCTTTCATCTTCCGCCTTCTGATCAAAACTATAAACCTGAGTCTCCTCTTCATTGGCAGGTATTTCAACCACTTCTTGGGGAATTTCTAAACTAAACCTTTCATCAACCGGTGTTTCAGTCTCAGGTGAAATTACCGGCGCCGGTATATTCTCATCACTTCTGCCACCACCTAAAAATACTATCAGTAACACAGCTAACACAACAACAACTGCTACTATAATTAGAATATTCCTCTTTTTTTTATTCATATTTTTAAATTAATTTAAATTTAATTATTCTTCTAATTGACTTTCTTCAAACTCTTTTTTAGCTTCTGCAATTTCTAGTAGTTGCCTTGGGTCAGAGGTAATAAGTTGATCTTCACTATAGGAGGCTACTATCTTCATGGCTACGTGCTTATTTCCTGCAAAAAATATTCCTTCGCCCAAACCTGACTCTAGAAGTAGATATTTTTCTCCTTCTGTAAGTAGAAAAGTTTTTTTAACTAAATCTATAGCTGCTGGAGATTGTTTTAAAAGTAATTGTATAGAGGAGTTAGTAACAATAGCCTTGCCATAAGGAGAAGTTAAAAAATCATTAACGTCTTGAGTAATAGTTGTAACTCCTAAATAGTATTTTCTACAACGTTTTACTAAAGCAAAAATAAATTTAGCACTATCCTCACGTTGCATCATCCACCAAGCTTCATCAATTACTAAAATTCTTTTTTTAACTTCAGAGCGAACAATATTCCATATATAATTTACAATAGTATAAATAGCAATAGGCCTCAATTCGTCTTCTAAATCTCTAACCGAAAAAGATACCAATTGATTATCCATTTGCACATTAGTTAAATTATTAAGTAATCCTGAAAAAGTACCTTCAGTGTATTTTCTTAGTCTTTGAGCTAAATCAGCTCCACCTTCCATACCATCTAAGACTTGTTCAAAATCACTCATAATCGGTGCTTCTATTTTAGAAAGATCTGAGTCAGCTGTAATATCTTTTTTAGCATAAGTCTCTAGGAGAGCTCTATCTACAATTGAATCCTCATTATAGTTTAAATCGCCTATCATAAGCTTAACTAATCCTTTTAGGGTTATAACAGCACTCCTTATTATATCTTTAGGCTTAGCCTCTCCGCCTATAGCTCTTGGTAAGTCAAAGGGATTAATTTTATTATCACTAGAAAGTGATATGTTAATGTAAGTTCCACCAACAGCATCAGAGAGATGCTTATATTCATACTCAGGATCAATGATTATAACATCAGCTCCCATCATAAGTGAACGCAGAACTTCTAACTTAACAGCGTAACTTTTACCTGCACCGGAAGTAGCAAAGACTACTGAATTAGCATTTTGCAGATCAAAGCGATCAAATAAAACTAAACTATTATTGTGCCTATTTATTCCATACAAAATTCCTCTATCACTGGTAAGTTCGCTTGATATGAAGGGAAAAGAAGAGGCTACAGGAGAAGAATTCATGTTAAAAGCAATATACAAATCGTCATTGCCCACTGGCAATGTAGAGTTAAAACCCTGTTCAGCCTGATAAAGAACCCTTCTGGAAAATACTAAACGAGAACCAAAGATATCCTCTATTTGATCAGATAATCTATCTAATTCATTTTTACTATCAGTATATAAAGTAACATACAGACCAAACTGAAAAAACTTTTCCGTTCCCTGGGTTAGAGCGTCTCTTAAATCCTCAATATCTCGCAAGGCTGTCTCACGGACCGGATCTCTAGCTGCGCCTTTTTCAGCGTCAGAAATTATTTGTGCCTCTATATTACCAACTCTTTTTTTTAATTGCTTAAGTATTACCGCGCTCTTAACTGGATAAAAAAACATAGCGATATCAAAAGTAAAATTTAGATTAATTATTGGAGCAAACCAACCCACACTAATATAACGAGGGTATGTTATAACAAACAGAGTTCTAACATATTGCTGTCCTAATCGCAAAAAACTTGGCGATACTTTTAAACTAGCAGGAGAAATTAAATCTCTGACTGATAGAACACCTTTCCTAAAAACTTTCTCTTCGGTAATTATTTCTTTAGCTTGCTGAGGATCAGTTTCTACCATAGTAAACTTATCTTGTTCTTTTTCCTCTTGTTTTTGCTTTTTATTAAATTTTTTTTGAAAATTAACCATAAATTATACTAACAAATAGTTGTTTCTTATAATTCTATTCTTAATTTCTCCATCTTTACTAAGTCTTGATTTTTAGCAGTATCAGGATTGTATGTTTTATAATAAAGTTCAATTAAACTTTGCGTATCAAGCTGTACGGTTTGTATACTCATAGATGATAATCCTGTCATTACCGTATCTATCCGTCTCTCTAGTGCTTCCTTATACCTTTGAAACTTTTTTTCTTGTAACTTCAATGAACTCACTGGCTTTAAAGCTTCTTTTAACATGGAAAAAAATTTTTTATGTTTATCGCTTAAAGGATTATAGGGAACAATTAAATAAAAACGTTTATTCATAATTTTACCCATTGAAGTAAGTTCACCAATATATTCAATATATTCAGCTGTCTGAATCTTTAATAGCTTATTTGTCTGTTCTTTCTCTCTTTGTTTTAAATATTCTAAATAACCATTAATATTTAATTCCCTAGATTGAATTACTATTTGCAAAATAAAATCTAAACCATTTAAAAATCTTATATAAGAAGAGATTATAGCATTTTGTTCATCCTCACTTTTTAAAGCAAAATTAATACTTGAAGCAAGTAAAACCGCTCTAATAGTACCATCTTTCATAATTACAGTATCATCTTTAATCTCAGCAATATCTAAATATTCCTGAGTAGAAGTCTTTATTTTACTACTATGAGTAGTTGTTTGCTCTTTGTCTTCTGCCATAAAAATTAATTAGGTTCAATTTGTATATCTTCAACTTCATCTAGTTGTTTATATTTTCCTTGAGTATCAACAACTAAAGAAAGTTCTGCTAATCGAGAATTTTCATAAGCTTCTTTTTCTGGAATAATATCCTTAAAACCAATATTCTCTACTTTCATATCAATATTATCTATAGCTTTATTATTCCAAACTCTTAGACTTGGTTTTTTAAGGGTTTGAACAACATTTAAACAAAAATAATGTAAAGGACGACCATTTATTTTGTAGAAACCAAAAAGAAGTACTAATATTCCTGTTACTATAGTAATGGCTATAAATAAAGAAAAATCAAATATCTTATAACTAGCCCCAACTATAATTCCTCCAACTACTATAATCAAAAACTGTCTAATAGTAATTGGTCCTATAATAGTCGACTCTACATCAATAAATTGTGGAACGGTAAACTGTAACATAATTTTTAAAAAGTTATCTCTCGATTAAAATTTATTAAAGTTTTAAATTCCTCTACTGAAAGTATATCTTTTTTTTCTACTTCTCTTTGCTTTATAATCTCTGGTATAGGTTTTCCTTGATTTATACTTTCAATAGTTATATCTCTATAAAGTTGATTTAAAGGATTTTGTCGCCAAGCCTCTATACCTAGAATCATCTTTTCGTAAGAGCTTTTTTCTAATAAATTAAACTTGATCTTTATCTTAGAAATAGCCTCATCTGGGGTCTTGCCTAATCTTCTAAAATTAACTATATCTATATACCTCAATTCATCAACTGGATCCATTATTTTATTTACCATCCTAATATCATCTAATCTAGGCTTACTAGGATTTAACTTTGGTTGAAATTTATTTCTCTCCGTTTGTGGTGTAAAAGAATTATTTACCAACGGTTTAGTTTCATTGTGAACTATTTGCCTCTCCTTAGGTAAATTATCTAGTTTTAAACTTTTATCTCCTCCTTCTGCTATGTCAACTTGTTTATTTTTCTTTGAAAAATGAAATAAATTTCTTTTTTGATCTTTAGCCTCTTCATTTTCTTTATCTTTATCTTTAGTTGCAGGAACCTTTAAAATATCAGATTTTTCTTCTTCTATGGTTTTAATTTCCACCCTCTCTATATTTGTAGATAAATTTGTTAAATTATCTTCTTTGATTTCTTTCTCATCTTTTTTAATCGGAAAAGGATTTTCCTTCTTTTTCGCTATATTGTCAGATTCCTTCTTATTTTCTATAGACTTTTTTAAATCATAACTATCATTAATATTTTTCAGTCTCTCTTCAACTTGTTTTTTTTCTAAAGATGATGATATAGGAGGTTTTGTCATAACAGGACTTTCTTGTTTTTCTGACTTTAGATGACTTATATTTTTAAAAAGTTTGTCTACACTGACATTATCTAAGCCTATTCCTCCCTCAGAAATACCTCTAACCAAAGCACTTCTTGTACTAACCTTATCTCTAACTCCTTTAATATATGTTTTCAGTGCCATAGACAACCTATCTTCCAAATAAGTACTACTTAAACTTATTGAACTGGCTATTATTACTTCTTTAACCTGTTTATCAATTGATAAATTATGTTTACTTACTAACTCTATATCTTTATTTTCTTCCATTTTTTTACTAACCACAGAGTCAGCTTTTTCTTGCTTACTTGTTTCTTTCAGATAATTAGAGACTTCTTTATTTAAGGAATTATTATTTATTTCTCTATCAGGCTTATCTAATTTTTCTGTTTTTTTACTTTCTATAAGCAGTCTATCTTCCGACTCTTCAATTACAGATATTTTTTTTTGTTTTTGAAAAAATAATTTCTTTTTAACCTCTTCTTCATTTACCTTAGTTTCAAGATTTTTTTTTATTTCTTTTTCACCTATAACAACCCTATTTACTAATTTATTATCACTACCTTCATCTTCTTTTTTTCCATTGACATCAGCTACTTCGCTTATTTGTAAATAATCTTTTACCACAAAAAAAACTTTTTCCAATAATTCTTTCTCCAATAATCTAGCATTATCTGAACTCATTTTTAGATCAGACATTAAAGGAAAGGCTAGCTTATTAGCCGAGTATTTCTTTATCATCACTTTCATAACAAAAGCTGCTAACTCTACCTTATATTTTATCTCTAAAGCAGATATAGCCGACATAACTTCTGGAGAAGATATTCTATCTCGCAAATCTTTAGATAAGTTATTAAATTGCTGCAAATAATCAAACATAAAATAAATAATAGACAAATTAAATCTTTTGCTAATCTCTAATCATTATCTATATTTTAGCATATTTTTAAAGTCTATCAAAGACGTTGATAATAAAAGAAAAATTAGCAGATATATCAGCTAATTAAAATAAAAACAAAGAAGAACTATACATTCAAATTTACTACTTCTTACGTAAGTTATTAATTTCTTCTTGAAGAGCTTTAAACTCCAAACTATTTAAGCCATAATCTAAAGATAGTTTTTGTAAATCTTTTATTTTTTTATTTTTTTCTTCAGAGGATTTAACCTTATAATCATCATCGTCAGTAAACATTGATAAAGAGCTCTCCTGAGGCATTTTTACTTTTTCTATTTTACTTATCAAATGACTCAAGTCCTCTAAGCCTCGGCGACTTAAAATATATGGCTTATTATCTATAGAGAAAACTGCTGTCTCTTCCATGCCTAAGGGTGAAGCCGAAGACAAGCCTAAAATCTCATAAAAGTTTAACAAGGCAACAACTTTTTCCTTGTCCTGATTATTAATTTTTTTTAAATTAGAACTATTATTTAAATATTCAGCTTTTTTAACTTTATCTATTTCTTTGTCTGGTCCAAAATTAACCACAAAGTCTTTAATCCACTCAGATACTTTTTCAATAACATCTTGTTTGTAATCACTGCTGTTTATAATCTTATCGCTACAATGTGATAAAGCTTTTCTTAAATTATCTTTGACCTTATCTCTCTCCTCTATGTCTCCGATATAAATAAGATTATTTTTTAATTTATTCCAAAAGTTATAGCTTGGTAGAGTAAAAACTAAAGCAAAACTTTCTTCAATAAGAGTATATATTTCTTGCCAATTTTCAAAATGATTTAAAGCTAGGAACTGACATTTTTTCTTTAATCTTTCTAGTTTTCTATATTTAATATCATCATCTTTTTTTAGATTTTTATTTTTTACTAAAAAACTATCAATTTTTTTATACAAATCGTAAGCTACTCTGCTATTTCCTTCAAGAGAGATGCTGTCTATAAGCTTATTTAATTGTGAAATATTATATTCCATAGTAATTTATTAAGGGTTAATAACTATATTTCTAACCATATCTTCAATATTGTCGGCACTATTTTTATCCTGTCTCTGATTAGCCATTTTTTGTACCTGCTCAGCTATATCTCCTAAGTTGTTATCTTGTAATATTTTTATATTAACTGGAGTGCTTAAATGAGAAACAATTTCTGGATTACCAAATTTATTTAAGGCTGCTACAAACTGACTCTGATTCGTTTGAAGTACTGCTACAGCTGAACCATCTATTTGCCAGTTTGCCGTGGAGTTAACATCTGATTTATAGGAACCCAAAGCTGAGGCATCTGATCTTCTGACTATATTTTCAATACTTGATCCAGATAGACTTCTATAGCTTGCCACCTCTTTTTCTGTTTTACTAGATTCACGCCACATGCCATTTTCCATAGTAACTGCACCATAAGGAGATAATTGACCATTATTTTTAGCTAATCCCCCGATATCTGAAACCAGAGATAAAGAGTCTTGCTGAGAAAAATTACCTTTTTCTTGTAATTGTTTAGCTAAACCAGTCATGCCTTCTTGACCACTACCCAGCTTAAGAGCTTTATTTAAAACATTATAATCACCATTTTTAGCTAATTTTTTAGAAGCAACTCTTACCTGCGATTGATTACCGGAACGCAAACCATCTTTAACAGCCTGAACTAATTCAGAGGCATTATCAATATGCGCAATACTTTCATTCGCTTTTCTATCTTCTTCATTTTGAGCTGACCTTTTTTGATAGCCCATATTAATAGTGCTTTTACTTTGAGCTTTCTCTAAAGTATCCTCAGCTGCTTTCTTTCTGCTTGATAAACTGCCCAGCTCTTCTTCTGAATATGTTGGTTTTTTCTTTAAATCTTTATTCAATTTCTTTTGTTCAGTTTTTGATTCTTCTTTTGTTCTTACCTGCTCTTCTCTCTCAGCCTTAAGCTCCTCTACTTTTTTACTATCACCTCTACCAGCCTGGACTTCCTTATCTATTGCGTTATCAATTTCAAAAACTCTCTTTCCGGCTTGAGACTCTGTAGAACTTAACTGAGCAACTCTTTTTTGTTTACTTGCGCGAGTATCTTTTTCATCTTGAATATGAGAAATTCTTTCTTGAGTGCTAGCAATTTCTTGTTTAGCTTGATAGGCTTGCTTAGTTCTTTTAGCCTGACCAAACCTCATCATTTGAAAAGCTCCTTTATGCCCTGAACTGGCTAAAGCTACATTTCCCATTAACCCACCCTTTTCAGCTTTAGTAGCAATGCTCTTATTAGCCGCCACTCTACCAGCTGTTAATTTACCTTCTCGCCTATTTTTCTTAGCCAAGGCTCTCTCTGATGAACTAAGTTGTATACCCGTTGCTGCTGAGGCTTTAGAAACTAATCTATCTTTTCCATACTTAGCTGATTCACCAAGCTTCTGCATCTTTCTCTTGCCAGCATTAGTTATAGATCTTTGTCCGCTCTGCAAGGCTCCCATACCTTTTCCAGCCATTTG
>CAYMGT010000027.1:0-11517 GCA_964390115.1 uncultured Gammaproteobacteria bacterium | reverse complement strand
AATATAAATTAAACTCTTTACAATTATAATTTAAGTTGCTAAAATATATATAGCTTAAATTAATAATAAATTTGAATTAGGTATTTAGGAAGTTTAAGGTTCAGAGAATAAATGAAAATATTTAGCTAAAATTAGAGAATTGAATCAGATAAACACTTATTTAACCTCCGATTATAGTCGCAAAAACATGAAATTAAAAAATAAATCTCAATACAATTTAGTATGTAATAACTTCTAGATTTTAATTTAGAGTGTTTTATATTTTCTAAGAAAAATTATTCTCGTAATCTAAAATTAACCTAAAACTCCTAACATAATAATATGCTAGAATATTTTATTTATCTAGTAATAGCTATTGGAGTTTTTTTTATTGGTTTTTTTCTACAAAAACAACTTGCCAAATCAAAAATTGGTCATGCTGAAGAAAAAGCCCAAAAGATAATTACTGAAGGAAAAACTAAGCAAAAAGAGCTATTATTAGAAGCGCAAGATAAAGCTTTGAAGATTATTGATGAATCAAAAAAAGAAGAATCCGAAAGAAGAAAAGAGATTAATGATGTTCAAAGAAGATTAGAACAAAGAGAAAATTCTTTTTCACAAAAACTTTTAAGTTTACAAGAAAAACAACAAAGTCTTTATGATAAAGTTAACGAAGTTGGAACAATAAAAGAAAAAATTAAAAAAATTAAACAAGATCAGGTTGAAAAATTGGAAAAAATAGCTCAATTAAGTAAAGATCAGGCAAAAGAAATTTTACTTAAAAATATAGAAGAGCAAGCCTCAGAAGATTTAAATATTAGATTAAAAAAAATTGAAAATAACTCTCAAGAAAAATACGAAGAGAAAGCGAAGGACATAATGGCTACTGCCATGCAAAGATTAGCTTCAACTTACACATTAGAACTTACAACCACTGTGGTCGATTTACCTAGCGATGAAATGAAAGGAAGAATTATTGGTCGAGAAGGCAGAAATATTAAAGCCATTGAGCAAGCCACGGGAGTAGAGATTATAGTTGATGATACCCCAAATGCTATAACTATATCTGGTTTTTCACTTATTAGAAGACATATTGCTAAGAAAACTTTAGATTACTTAATTAAAGATGGTAGAATTCATCCAACTAAAATTGAAGAAGCGGTAGAGAGATCTAAACAGGAGATTGCTGTTGATATTAAAAAAGCTGGCGAAAGCGCCATGTATGAAGTTGGCATTGCTGGTTTTGATCCTAAATTAGTACAAATACTGGGTAGGTTAAAATATAGAACTAGTTATGGACAAAATGCTCTTCGACATTCCATTGAAGTAGCTCATATATCCGCTCTATTGGCTGAACAATTAGGCGCTAACGTTACGGTAGCTAAAAAAGGTGGTTTATTACATGATATAGGTAAGGCCGTGGATCACGAAATAAAAGGAAATCATACCGAAATTGGTCGAGATATTGCTAAAAAATTTAATTTACCACCAGAAATTATTGCCCCAATAGAAAGCCACCACGATGATAAACCAACTACCTTAGAATCTGTCATAGTTAAAGTAGCTGATGCTATTTCATCTGCTAGACCTGGGGCTAGAAATGATAATTATGAAAATTATTTACAAAGATTAGAAGAATTGGAAAAGATAGCTAATTCTTTCGATGGAATTGAAAAGAGTTATGCTATTCAAGCTGGTAGAGAGGTTAGAGTTTTTGTAACTCCAGAGAAAGTTAATGATTTTGAAGCCCAAAAATTAGCTAGAAATATTACAAAAAAAATAGAACAAGAACTTAAGTACCCTGGAGAAATAAAGGTTAATGTGATAAGAGAGTTAAGAGTAACTGAATATGCCAGATAAATAGACTTATTATTAAATTATGTTATAATAACCAAATAATTATGAACAAAAAAAATTTAGCTGAAACTATTTCCGCAAAAATTGATGGGGTTAATAAAAGTAAGGCCATAGAAATTGTTGACTTAATAACTGCCACTATTACTTCTGAATTACAAAAAAACAATGAGGTAACTTTGGCTGGGTTTGGAACATTTCTCTCTAGAACAAGACATGCTAGAAATGGAGTCAATCCTAGAAAACCACAAGAATTAATTACTATACCTGAAGTTCGTGTCGCTAAATTTAAAACTGGAAAAAATCTAAAAGATGCTTTAAAAGAAAAATAGTTTATCATATTTTGTTTAAAAAGGTGCCTGTAGCTCAACTGGATAGAGCATCTGGCTTCGGACCAGAAGGTTGCGGGTTCAAATCCTGCCGGGCACACATTTAAACAAAATATGGCTGGGTAGCTCAGTTGGTTAGAGCGCGGCACTCATAACGCCGAGGTCGAGAGTTCAAGCCTCTCTCCAGCCACATATAGCTCCGTTAGCTCAGCTGGTAGAGCAGTTGCCTCTTAAGCAAATGGTCGCAGGTTCGAGCCCTGCACGGAGCACGATTTAGATATATAAAAAATCCCTTTAATTTGAAGGGATTTTATTTTTATAAAAACTTTTAATAATTTAGCTGCCATAATTAACAAACTTCATAAATTACAATTCTTACACAATAAAGCCAGTAGCAATACCAACCTCACTAAAAGGAGCCTGATAGATATCGTCCATGGTCCACATGTTAATTTCTAATTGCTTATGTTTAAAACGAAAAAAAGGTGTTAATAAAAATTCACCATTACCAAGTTTAGAATATTCATCACCAATACACCAAACTGGCAAATTATCTTCATGTAAAAATCTTTCTGGGTGAGTTAATATCATTATACTAACTTCGAAAATACCTAAGCCAAACTCATTAACATTCAAATTCATTAATTCATCTTCAGATGGATAACTAATAGGTTTTACGCCAAATTGAGCCGGAATAAATAAAAAATCACCATTTTGATTTTTCTCTAAAACTTTGCTCGCTTTAACATGTCCTTGTCTTGGTTTCAAATATTGACTTTCCATCTGACCTGCATACACTATATTAAGTCGACGATTTTGCATTGTTCTCATTAAATCAAAAACTTTTTCTATAGCTTTATCATAAGTCGAGGCAATACTTCGCCACCTAGGAACAACAAACCACCCCTCAGCATCTTGTGGTAGTTTTTTATCAACAAATTTTTTATTTATAAAAACAAGCTCAGGAAATAGCTTACACAAACAATTAATTTGATCCCTAATTATCTTGGGTTCATAAACAGAAAAAGAAGATGATCCTTCTTTAATAAATTTTTCATTTTTCATTGTCTTTATTATTTGGTGAAACTTTATTTAATTGTAAAAAACATTATATTACCATATCACTTATAATAACTCATGTCAATATACAAACCCTGGATTCTAGCCCCAAGTGCAATATTACTAATTTACATAGAACACTTCATTTTAGTATAATAATTAATAACAACTAAAATATAGTGGGGATTTTTTTAATACTATAAAAAAGAGCAGATTTATTATCTACTCTTTATTTTTATTTACAGCCATACTTTCTTAAGTCTTTTATTGTGAGCTTAGAAAGCTCCTTGGCCTTATACTGATAATTATATCTATCAATAAATCTTTTTACTGATTTTGCCCTAAGGTTCTTTAATTCATCGAAATCATTGTCCTTCCCTTCAATAAAAAAGTCATAAATTGGTGACAATATCTCAGAAATAGCACGCGATGTGGTTTCAGAAATATCAATTTCTTCTTTTATCCATTCATGTCCGCAAGAAGAACACGTGTTTACCGAATTTGTATCTATTTTTCCAGATACTGATCCAAAACCTAATTTAAAATTTCCACTAATATCACCTTTTACTCTTCTAATTTTATCGATAACATTGCTTTTTCGGCATTTCGGACAATGACTATTAGTAAGCTTGGCTGATTTTTCTTTTCTTTCTGAAATAGAGTCATAAGCTAATCTATACTTTTTTTCAAGAAGTAAGCGTTCCTTGTCTAACCAATCGGGATTTCGTTTTCTTGGAAATTTTACACCAAGAGAAGATAAGTACATCAAAGCAACTGGCACATTTAAGAGAACAAGAGCGGAACACGCTTCATAAAAGCCAGCTAGATACAACCATACATAATTTAGCAAAATTAAAACAATGAGCAAGAAGATAGTTGACCTAATAATGCCTTGTCTTCTCTTCTTCCTTTTTAAATAATTTTTTTCCATTTCTTTATATTTTTAATGAAACAATAACTCTAACTCTAACTTAATATATAATTGTAATAAAATAATATGATTATGTCAATAAAAACTTAACTACAACGCCCTATTTAAATAATATTATTTAGGACACCGTTGTGCCCTTAAATTTTTTATCTTGAAAATAATTATCAATATTTTTAAAATTCTTACCAGAAAGCATGATTACTTTCAAATTATTTTTTTTGGCTAATTTTGAAGCTACAGGATCAAAAGGAATATTCTTGCCTGGTTGCCATTCACTACCAGTAATCTCTAAAAGTTCTGCCCAGGACATATTTTCTATTTTCTTAGCCCCCCTATCTTTAGGATCTCTATCATAAACATAGTCAACATTAGAAAGATTAATTATTTTATCTACCTTGTAAGTAACCGCCATTGAAACTGCTACAGCATCAGTAGACTGTCCGGGTATATAACCCCCGGCTATTATTATTTTATCTGTATTTACTTTTTTATAGGGATCCTCTAAAACCTCTTTAAAAGCTTTTTTACCTAAAAATGTTTTAAGCAAATTAGCGTTTAACCTAGTAACTAAAATTCCTAAATAATCAGCCTCTTTATCACTAATTTTTTTTATACCTTTAACTCCACTAATATAATCCCTAGCAGTTTTCCCGCCACCTGTTACTAAAATAAACTTATTATCTTTTTTTATTTGTTTTTCTACAAAATTAAGAAATTTACTTAAAAATTTATTATTAATCTTGCCACTTTCAGGCACTATTAATGAACCCCCTACAGAAATAACGTAAGTTTTTTTCATAAGTTTTTAAAAAACCGTTTCCTGATTGAGAAACGGTTTATGTAATAAAAATAAATAATTATTCTTCCTGATCTTTAGTTTTAGCTAATTCCAGGACTTTGTCTCTAATTACCTTTAATAGTTTCTTATTTTCTCTTAAATATTTTTTAGCATTTTCCCTTCCAACTCCTAACTTTATTTCTCCAAAACTATAACTATTACCACTTTTTTTAACTATATCGTAAGTTATAGCTGTGTCTAGCGTATCCCCAGAAATTGATATTCCTTCGTTATACATAATATCGAATTCAGTAGTCTTAAAAGGAGCTGCTACCTTGTTTTTTACTATCTTAACTTTAACTCTATTGCCAATACTCTTATCTCCTTGTTTTATCTGAGCGGCTCGTCTAACCTCAATCCTGACAGAACTGTAAAATTTTAATGCGTTTCCACCTGTAGTAGTTTCTGGACTACCAAAAAATACACCTATTTTATTTCTAATTTGGTTAATAAATATCACTACTGTCTTAGATTTAGCCACCGCACCTGTAAGTTTCCTAAGAGCCTGACTCATGAGTCTAGCCTGAAGACCCATGTGTTGGTCACCCATTTCACCCTCAATTTCTCTTTGAGGAACTAAAGCCGCTACACTATCAACAACAATAACATCTACCGCATTAGATCTCACCAAAGTTTCCACTATCTCTAAAGCCTGCTCACCAGTATCTGGTTGGGAGATTAGTAATTCTTTTACATCAACGCCTATTTTTCTAGAATATTCTGGATCTAAAGCGTGTTCAGCATCAACAAAAGCAGCAAGGCCACCAATTTTTTGTACTTCAGCCACAATATGTTGCGCTAAAGTAGTTTTACCTGAAGCCTCAGGACCAAAAATCTCTATTATTCTTCCTCTAGGAATACCATTTATACCTAAAGCTAAATCAAGAGATAAACAGCCAGTAGGAACAGCATCTACATCACTTTTTCTAGCATCACCAAATTTCATTATTGCTCCCTCACCAAACTTACTTTTAATCTGAGAAATAGCAGTTAAAGCAGCCTCCTCTTTTTTAAGCTGATCATTTGTTTTCTTCTCAGCTTTTACTTCATTAGTTTTTTTAGTCATATATTTAAATTATTTTTTATATTTTTTTTCTAAGCTTTTCGTGTCGTGAGGAAATTCTTGCCTTAGAGCATAGCCTAGAAGTATTCTTATAAGAACCATACCACCCAATTGCATGACTTCATTTAAAGTTTGAGCTACTGTTACCAGTAGAACGTCAGCTGCGATAATAAACTCTAAGCCAAAAATTATATTCTTAGCAAATTTAATTCTAAGTAAATTTTTAGAATCTGGTAAAAAGAAATACGTATAAATAGCAATAATAACAGAAATTATAACTACTAAAACTCCTAAATATTCTATTATCATTCCCACGTTAAATATTAATTGTGAGAAAAATTCAAAGATTATGTTAGTCATTAATTTATATTTTAATTATAACTATAAGTGATGAAAAAAAAATAAAATACTTTAATTCTTTATACATTATACACTTATCTTAAGTATTAGTAAACCAAACAACATAACTTGTATCTCTACTTATATGGCAATGTAAAACTAAATCTTTTACCCTTAGAACTTTGCCAGCCTAAGTAGATATCAGATCCCTGTCTATAAATAAAAAAACCCTTTTTTCTTAAATGTACTTTAAGATCAAGGGTTTCTGTCTTAAAACTTATATCTTTAGGTACATCATCACTACTTATTGTTTTATTAATACTTACATTTCTAGCAAATTGAAAGCCATTCTTTAAAGGATTATTAAAAATTTGTATTAACTTGGGTTTATTTATTTCATGTTGATAATCTGGCGTTAAAGAAGCGGTAAAATTAATCGCCTCACCTAAACCATAAACTACCCTGTTAAATTTATTTATTAAATCTTTGTTTTGATTAAACTGAGAATTATTTACTTGTGATTGAGAAATTGTAAAAATGCCCACTAACAGTAAGCCAAGAATAGAGATTATAAAATAAAATAAATTGGACTTTATTTTCATAGATTTAAAATATTTTTTTTAACCCTTTATGCTCAAGGATACTAATTTTACCATACACTCCACCAAAACCAGGTTTAATTATTAAATCACCCGTGGCAATAATATCTATACCTTTCACTTTAGCTGTTTGCGCAATATTTTGTAAATTTAAAGACGGAGAACAAGATCATGAATACCTTGAGTGAATATGTAAATCTAAAATAATTGACATATGCTAAACAACAAAGTTAATATTTTTACCTTCTTCTTTACAGTTTAATATATTCTCTACTGTTTGTTCTAAAATTCTCATTAAAGCTTCTTGACTATAAAAAGCAATATGAGGAGTAAAAATTACTTTTTCATTATCAAAAAGTATATGATCCTTAGCTAAAGTTAAGGCTAATTCAGCTTTTTCGGGGTCATAAAGAAGTTGTTTTTCTTCCTTTATATACTCTTCTCCCTCAATAACATCTAAACCAGCCCCAGCTATAATATCCTTATCTAAACCCTCCATTAAAGCATCTAAATCAACTAATCCGCCTCTGGCGGTATTTATAAGTATCACGCCTTTTTTCATTTTTTTAATACTTTCTCTATTTACAATATGTTTTGTGTGTTCATTGTAAGGGGCATGCAAAGAAAGAATATCTGAATTTTTAAATAAGTACTCTAGACTAACATATTCAAAATCTAAAACATCAGCCATAAAGTTATCCTTGTTTATATCGTAAGCCAAAACTTTCATACCAAAACTTCTAGCTATTCTCATAGTATGCATGCCAATTTTACCAGCCCCAACTACTCCTAAAGTTTTCCCTTTTAAATCAAAACCCATAAGACCATCTAAAGAAAAGTCATTATGAATAGTTTTTATATACGACTTATGAATGTTTCTAGATATTGCCAGTATCAAAGCAAAAGTATGTTCAGCTACAGTATTTTCACCATAAGAAGAAACATTACAAACTCTAACTCCATTCTTTTTAGCCATCTTTGTATCTATATGATCAAAACCTGTAGAACGAGTAGCTATAAATTTTAATTTAGGTAAAGATTTTAAGATAGCAGATGTAATTTTTGAATAAATAAAAACTGAAACTACGTCAACATCTTTTAACTTTTTTAAATGTGAGTCACTTAAAGCCTCCTCATAGAAAAACAGCTTATGTCCCTTCAAAGCTTTAATTAAATATTTTTCTTCCCATCCTTTTATCTCAAAAAAGGCTATTTTCATAAATTTAATTTTACTTTATAAGTTTATTTAAAATATTTTTTTTTACAATTTCTAATTCTTCTTGACTATTAATACCCATGCCGTATTCAGGTCTAATAGGAACAGTTATTATTTTCTCTTTACTATCAAAAACCATTTTTACTAAATCTGTAAGATAGTATTCGCCTTGTTTATTATTATTTTTAAGTTTAGAAATATTTTTCCATAACCACTTGGAGTTAAAACAAAAAATTGCTGGATTAACTTCTAATATCTTTTTTTCTTCCTCGCTAGCATCTTTAAACTCAATAATTTTTTCTAAATTACTCTCACCGTTTCTAAACAACCTTCCCCAGTGATAAAAATTTTGCCTCCAAGAAGAAAAATCTTTTAATTTTACTGACATTATACTTAATAAGCCATCGTGTTTACTGAGTAAACTACTAATTGAATAAGCTGGTATAAAAGGATGGTCACCATTTAATACTAAAATTTTTTTTGCTAATTTAGAAACTTCATCTTTAGCACTTAAAACTGCCTGACCAGTCCCTTGAATTTGTAATTGAGTAGCAGTTCTAAAATTATATGCCTTTAAAGCTTCCTTTATTTCCTCCTTATTATCTTGAGATACAATAATAATTGGTTTTATATTTCTATCAAACTCTTTAATTGAATCGAGTAAATAGCTTATCATTGGTCTGCCTAATATTGGGGTTAAAACTTTAGACACGCTGCCTTTCATTCTCTTTCCCTTGCCAGCGGCTAAGATTATTATCTCTGTCATAAATTACTTATCTTATTGTTTATTATATCTAAGATCCCTTTAGCTTCTATATTATTTTTAGCTTCAATATATACTCGACAAATTGGCTCAGTATTAGACGGTCTAAGATGCACCCATTTATCTATAAAAATAATTTTTAAGCCATCTTCTTCGTTAATTTCATTATTTTTAAATTCAATTTTTAAAACTTTATACAACAACTCTAGTTTATCTTTACTTAAATTTAATTTTTCTTTTAACATTACATAATGAGGCAAGGAATCTTTCAATTTTGATAAAGTCATAAAACTAGAAGTAGATAAATAGGAGAGTATAAGAGAAATTCCAACTAAAGAATCTCTCATATAATGTAAATTAGGAAAAATTACTCCGCCATTACCCTCACCTCCAATCACAGCTTTTACTTTCTTCATTTTTTCTACTACATTTATCTCACCGACTTTAGAGAAAAAATATTTACCACCTAAACTCTCTGTAATATTTTTTAAACTCTGAGAAGAAGATAAATTAGAAACACTTACCTTATTTTCACTAATTTCTAATATGTATTTAGAGGCCGTAACTAAGGTATTTTCTTCACCAAAAAATTTACCATTTTCACACATTAAAGCCAGTCTATCTCCATCGGGATCAACAGCTACGCCTAAATCACAATTATTTTTAATTACAACTTTCTTTAATTCTGTTAAATTTTTTTCTAACGGTTCAGGGTTGTGACCAAACCCTTTACTCATTTTTTTATTAATAAATAGAACTTGTTTTACACCCAAGACTTTAAGTAATTTTTCCATAGCTGGACCCCCTACAGAATTAATACCATCTACAGCTACTTTTAAATTTCTTTTAGAAATTTCTAATTTTTTAATTTCTTTTAAACTTAATATTTTTTTAATATGAAAATCTAAAGCACTACCATTTTGAATATTTTTTCCAAATTTATTTTCTAAAACTAAATAATTTTTATAGCTTTTATTTTCTACTAAACTATAGACTTTATCTAAGTCCCGTGAACTTAAAAATTCTCCCTGTTCATTTAAAAACTTTAAACCATTCCAATTTTCAGGATTATGTGAGGCGGTTATAACTACCGCGCCCTGAAACTTGCTTTTTTTTACAAAAATGCCTGCGGTTGGAGTCGTTACTTGTCCTATATCAATAGTGTCTATACCTAAAAAATTTAAAGAAGCTATAATTAATTTAGATATAGTTTCTCCTGAAGCCCTACCGTCTCTAGCTATAATTATATTAATTTTTTTATTTAAATATTTTTTTTTAAAATATACCCCGAGACCCAAAACATATTCTAACACAAGCTCCGGAGTTAAACCATGTGGATCTTTGAGAGTTCCTCTAATTCCTGAAATTGATGCTATAAATGGCATATTAACTTAATATTATACTAACATACTAACATCTTTATACTTTTTGGTAAATAAAAAAACACCATTGTTCTGGCGGCGACCTACTTTTCCAGGGCACAGGCCCAAGTATCATCGGCGCTAAAGGGCTTAACTTCTGAGTTCGGGATGGGATCAGGTGTAACTCCTTTGCAAAGACCACCAGAACGATGGTGTCTTTTTATTATATTTTCAAAACAAAATAAATTTTTTTCAAAATAAAAGCGTGGGAAAATCAAACGACTTATTAGTACTCCTCGGCTGAATGCATTGCTGCACTTACACCTAGAGCCTATCAAGGTTATCATCTCTAACCAGTCTATGAAACCTAATCTTAGAGACAGCTTCGCGCTTATATGCTTTCAGCGCTTATCTTAACCGAAGGTAGCTACTCAGCAATGCCCCTGGTGGGACAGCTGACACACTAGAGCTTCGTCCTTCCCGGTCCTCTCGTACTAGGGAAGGGCCTCTTCAAGTTTCCGCGACTATAGTGGATAGGAGACCGACCTGTCTTACGACGGTCTGAACCCAGCTCGCGTGCCGCTTTAATGGGCGAACAGCCCAACCCTTGGGAGCTTCTTCACCCCCAGGATGCGACGAGCCGACATCGAGGTGCCGAACCCCGCCGTCGCTGTGGACGCTTGGGCGGGACTAGCCTGTTATCCCCGGAGTAGCTTTTATCCGATGAGCTTCCGCCGTCCTATATCGAACGGTCGGATCACTAAGTTCTGCTTTCGCAACTGCTTGACTTGTAGGTCTCGCAGTAAAGCTGGCTTATGCCTTTACACTATCTCCCGGGTTTCCATTCCGGGATAGCCAACCTTTGTAAACGCCTCCGTTACTTTTTGGGAGGCATCCGCCCCAGACAAACTACCCGCCAGACACTGTCCCCAAAAAAATTTGGGTTAGAATTAAAAATAAACAAGGGTGGTATCTCACTTTTGACCGAGGTCTCCCACCTATTCTGAACATGCTTAACCCTAATTCAATATCAAGTTGTAGTAAAGCTTCATGGGGTCTTTTCGTCCAACTATAGTTAACGAGCATCTTTACTCGTCTTGCAATTTCGCCGAGTCCTTCGTTGAGACAGTGCCCAAGTGGTTACGCCATTCGTGCAGGTCGGAACTTACCCGACAAGGAATTTCGC
>CAYMGT010000026.1:3162-11594 GCA_964390115.1 uncultured Gammaproteobacteria bacterium | reverse complement strand
GTGGGTGCACAAGGATTCGAACCCTGGACCCCTTCGGTGTAAACGAAGTGCTCTAACCAGCTGAGCTATGCACCCTCTTTCTGGTGGGCGAAAGAGGATTTGAACCTCCATGGAATTGCTTCCACAAGCCCCTCAAGCTTGCGCGTCTACCAGTTTCGCCATCCGCCCTATTTTTTAACGATAGTTTCTTTAAGTTTTTTCTTGTAGCCTCTTCGTAAAAAGTAAAGTTTAGCGCGATTAACTTTGGCTATTTTTTTTATTTCAATTTTATCAATAGTGGGAAGATTTAGAGGAAATATTTTTTCTACACCTATACCGTTAGATACTTTCCTAACGGTAATAGTGCCACCAATTTCCTTATTATGTTTTTTAGCAATAATGATACCTTCAAAATATTGAACTCTTTCTTTCTCTTCTCCTTTAATGTTTAATTCTTTAATTTTTTGATAAACACGAACAGTCATACCTGGCTTTAAGTCAGGTTTTTTGTCAGATTTATTCTCTTCCTTAGTATTTTCTTCTTTTTTTTCAACAACCTCTGATGGTTTATCAGTAGTTGGAATATTTTTATCCTCTGGCATATAAGTAACTTATATAAAGTAAATAAATAAAATAGAACCTTTAGTTCTATTATATAGCTTATTTTTTATCTGTAAAGTATAATATAACTAATTATTTTACTTGTCAATAGATTTTTTTATTTTTTTTAAGTAATTTAAGATTTTAGTTGTAGCCTTACTTAAACAACCGTTCTTATTTATTACTTTGAAATCATAAATTTCTTGATGTTTAAGCCATTCTTTAGTATAACTCATTCTTTCTTTAATATGTTTTTGGTTATTTTTATCTCTATTTTTTAGTCTTTTTTCAAGTTCGGATAAAGGGGCTTTTATAAGGATTGCTTTGATATGAGGAAATAATTTTTTAGCTGTCATTACCCCCTTATATTCAATTTTCCATATACCTAATTTTTTACTGTTGGCGACCCTTAAAAGTTCTTTTTCACTAACTCCGTAATAATTATCATTATATTCACAAGCATACTCAACAAAAACTCCTTTCTTTATATTTTCTTTAAATTCTTTATCGCTTATAAAATAATAGTCTTTAGCATTTTTTTCTCCCACCCGCTTTTCTCTTGTAGTGGTAGTAATAATTTTTTCTAATTTTATTTGTTTATTTAATTCTGATATAATAGTATCCTCACCTGCGCCAGATGGACCAGAAATTATAACAATATTTTCAGCTATAAGCTGTTTATCTTTTAGTTTCATTTGATAAAAAATTAGTTTAAATCTATAATAGAAAAATAACACGGATAAAATTAAAAAACAATAATCCGTTATCATTTATGTTTTTAGAAAAATTAGAAATTCAAGGATTTAAATCTTTTGCTAGTAAAAATAGCCTATTATTCCCACAAGACAAAAATACAGCCAAAAAGAAATTAACCGCTGTAGTTGGTCCTAATGGATCGGGTAAATCAAATATTGCTGATGCAGTTCGTTGGGTTTTAGGTGAACAAAGTAGTAAAGCTTTGCGTGGCAAAAAAGGTGAAGATGTAATTTTTTCTGGTTCTGATAAAAAAGGTAAGTTGGCTATGGCTGAAGTTTCTTTGTATTTAAATAATGAGGATAAATCAAGACAAGACTTAGGTGATGTCGACTCGCCTTTACACTATAACGAAATTGTCATTACTCGTCGCTTATTTAGAAATGGGGATAGCGAGTATTTAATCAATAATAAAAGAGTTAGATTATCCGACATTCAGATGTTACTTGCTAAAGCTAATTTTGGTCAAAAAACCTATAGTGTTATAGGTCAAGGTTTAGTAGAAAATTTTTTAAACACTAGTCCGGCTGAGAGAAAAGATTTTTTTGATGAAGCCACGGGCGTGAAAAAATTTCAAATTAAAAGAGATGCTGCTTTAAATAAACTTCAGGGTAGTCAAGAGAACTTAGAGCAAGTTGCTCGATTAGTGGCAGAGATAGAGCCCAGACTAAAAACTTTAACTAGACAAATAGATAAACTGAATAAGCGAGTAGTTTTAGAAAAAGAATTAAAACAAAAACAAATTGAGTATTTTTCTCAACTTTGGCAAGTTTTAAATTCTAAACTTAAAAATTTTAATTCAGAGTTATTAGATTTAGAAAAAAATGACAGAGAGCTTAATTTCAAATTAGATAAGATTAACTCAGAATTAGCTAGTTTAGAAAATATACAAGAAGAAAGTGAAGAAAAAAAAGAATTAGAAAACGATTTGACTATTTTAAGAAGTCAGATAGTTCAAAATAGTCGTGATTTAGCACAGATAGAAACTCGTATAGAAATTGGTTTAGAAAATTCAGGTAAGTTTGATCTTTCTTGGTTGTCAAAAAAACAGAGGGAAATGAAAAATAATATAGAATTACTAGAGAAGAAGGAGTTTGTTTTAAGTGAGGAGTTGGAGAAATCTACAGATAATCAAGACTACTCAGAATTAAAAGAAGTAAAATCTAATATTAATGAATTAGAAAACAAAATTTTAAGCTTTAAACCAAAACAAACAGAAATAAAGAGTTTAGTTAGTGAATTTTGGGAAAAATTTAAGAATTTAGATTTAAAATCTTCTAATTTAGCTGATCAAATAAATAGTTTACAATCAGATTTTGATGATAATATTAATAATTTTTTCAGTGATACTCCCAGAGAAATGGAAAATCTTAGCGAGTTAAAAAATTGGAAGGAAAGTTTAGTCTCTTGGCAAGATAAACGTTCTCAATTAGAGGACAAGGAGCAAGAATATAGATTAAAAATTTCTAGCTTAAGGCAAGACAAGGATATAAAAAATAAACAAATAAGAGAGATTAAGGTTGAGCTTTTTTCTATTGAGGAGAAAATATCTAAACAAGGTAAGCAAGAAAATATAACTCATTTAAATAAACAGAAAGAAGATTTTGTAGAAATTAAAAATTCTTTAAATGAAAAAGAACAAAAAATTCTACAATCTTTAGCGACTATAGAGGGTCAAGAAAGGTCATCTCGACAGAAGGTTTTTGTTATACAAAGAGAAGGACAGGATTTGCAAATTAAGATTAATAATAATTCAGCTAGACTTAGTGAACTAAAAGTAAGAATTGCCCGAGAAGAAACCAAGCAGGAAGATTTAGAAAAAGATATTAGACAAGAGGAATTATTATTGTCAGAAATTGAAAATTACCAAGGAGAAAAAATTATAAACCCTGAAGAAAGTTTTTCTAGAATTTCTAATATTAAAAGACAATTAGAGATTATAGGTGGAATTGATAAAGAAACTGAAATTGAATATCAAGAAACTAAAGAAAGATTTGATTTTCTTTATCAGCAAAGTTTAGATTTGGAAAATACTATTAAATCTCTAGAAAAGATAGTTTTAGAATTAGATTTAAAAATAAAAGAACAGTTTGACCTTGAGTTTAAAACTATAGATAAATATTTCAATGAATATTTCAAGAAACTTTTTAGCGGTGGTCAGGCTCAGCTTATTAAATTATACAATGCTGATGAAAAAGAAGCTGAAATTGAAAATGATGAAGTAAATCAAAAAATTAAGTTTTTAAAAAAGCATAATGCCACAGGGCTGAGCGGGATTGAGATTAAAGCCTGTCCTCCAGGTAAAAAAATTAGCTCTATAAATATGCTTTCAGGTGGCGAGAGGGCTTTAACGGCCATAGCTTTGATTTGTGCTATTATTAGTGCTAACCCAGCACCGTTTGTTTTTTTAGATGAGGTAGATGCGGCTTTAGATGAAGCTAATTCAGAAAGGTTGGCTGAGATATTAGATGAACTGTCTCATAAAACACAATTTATAGCCATTACTCACAATAGAGCTTCTATGAAAAGATCGGGTTTAATTTATGGAGTTACTATGGGAGATGATGGAGTGAGTAAATTACTGAGTATGAAACTTGAAGAAATTAAGTCGTCCAATAAATTTTCTAAGTTACTGCAATAAAAAACTTTAAACATTTAAAAAATATTAATATTTTGCTATACTTAAAATAGTTAATAATATAGCTTATTTATGAAAATTAAATTTTTATCAATATTAATCTTATTTTCGGTTATTTTAGTTTCAGGTTTTGGGTGCAAACGCTTGGATAAGAGTACCCAAGAAGCAATTACGCCTGTAACTATTGAATATTGGCGCGTTTTTGATGGAACTGATGATTTCTCTGACATAATTGCTAAATATAAATCTATGCACCCTCATATAACCATAAAGTATAAAAAATTACGTTATGATGAGTATGAGGAGGCTATCTTAAATGCTTTAGCTGAAGACAGGGGGCCAGATATTTTATCAATTCAGAGTAGTTGGATGAAAAAGTATCAAAGCAAACTTTCCCCTATGCCTGCAGAAACTACCATGGCTTTTATGGTTACTAAAGGGACGATAAAGAAAGAGCAAGTTCCTGATATTCGTGTAAATAAGTCTTTAACTTTAAAACAATTACAAGATAGTTTTGTTGATGTAGTTTATGATGACGCGGTTATAGACGGCAAGATTTACGGCTTACCTTTGTCTGTAGACACATTAGCTTTGTATTATAATAGAGATTTATTTAATAATGCTGGTATAACTGAAATACCTCAATATTGGAATAGAGATTTCCAACAAAATGTAAAGAAACTTACCAGACATGATAATCGTTTCGGTATTATTCAGTCAGGAGTAGCTTTGGGAGGGGGAGAAAATGTAGAAAGAAGTGTAGATATACTCTCTGCCTTAATTATGCAAAATGGTGGTCAAATGCAAAGCTCTAGTGGTCAAATACTTTTTAATACTGTGCCAGCTAATTACAAAAATAATAATTACAATCCCGGAATGGAAGCACTACGTTTTTATACAGATTTTGCTAAACCCGCTAAAGAGGTGTATTGTTGGAGTGATGAATTAAACAGTTCTTTAGATATGTTTATCAGTGGAAATTTAGCTATGATGCTTAGTTATTCATACAACCTACCTGTAATAAAAAGCCGAGCTCCGCAATTAAACTTTTCAGTTACTAATTTTCCTCAAATTGAAGGTAGCACGGTTAGTTTTAACTTTGCTAATTATTGGTTAGAAACAGTTTCTAGTAAGAGTAAAAATAAAAATGAAGCTTGGGATTTTATAAAATTTATGACAGCTGAAGCACAAGTGAAATCTTATTTAGATAAAACTAAAAAACCAACAGCTTTAAAGTCCTTGGTAAATTATCAAAAAGAAAAATATCCTGAATTAGGCATTTTCGCTGATCAAGTTTTAACTTCTCATACTTGGTATAAAGGTAAAAATCCTATTGCTATGGAAGAAATTATGATCGAGATGATAGAAAGTGTAAATAATGGTAGTATAGATATACAGGCAGCAATTAATTTAGCGGCCTCTAAGGTGCAACAAACTGTGAAATAAAAAAATATTAAAAACTATGAAAATGAAAACATTTAAAATATGGCTAGTTGGATTATTTTTAGTTTTTAGCTTGTTTATAATCATTCAGCCGGTTCAAGCTGCTTGGTCTTTAATGGATGGTCCTAGTTCTTCTTGTAGAGAATCTGGAGATTGTGAGTTAAATGATTTCATGAAAGTATTTACTCAGATTTATGCTATGATTTTTGGAGTAGTGGGTTCAATCACACTTTTAATGTTTGTAGTTGGAGGGGTAATGTTTTTAACTTCAGGTGGTAGCCAAGATAAAATTACTAAAGGTAAAAATGTTATAGTTAGTTCCATAGTCGGCTTAGCTATTGTTTTTGGTAGTTTTATGATAATTGATTATGTTCTGGAAGCTTTAGGTTATGTAAAATAGTAATTATTTTCTATATGCTAGATTTTAAAATAAAAAAATTGTTTGAGCATCAGTTGACTTGTGGAGAGACTTTAAGGCAGGCTAGAGAGAAAAAATTTTTGAGTTTTAATAAAGTTTCTAAAGATTTGGGAATAAAGAAAGATTATCTAGAAAAAATGGAAAACGATCAATTGTCTCAGTTACCTCACGGACTATACAGTCGACAGTTTGTTTTAAAATATGCTACTTATTTGGATTTAGATCAAGATTTTTTTAATAATTCTTTTGCCCAAAACAAAGCTTCACAATATAATTATTTTTCTTGTGAAAAGTTATCTAAGAATAGGTTTTTATCCTTTCCTAGAATTATAAGAAACATTGCGTTTTTTCTAATTATTGCTGTCTGCCTTTCCTACTTTAGTTTTTATTTTTTTAGCCTTATCTCCCCACCGCAACTTTCAATTTCTTACCCCCCTTCTAACTTCGTAGCCCAAGAGAGTATTATTGAATTGAGTGGTGAGACCGAGCCAGAAGCCATTATTACTATAAACGGTGAGTCAGTTTTAAATAATCAGGGCAGTTTTAGTAAGGAGGTAGATTTGAAAAATGGCATTAATCAGATTACGATTATTTCTAAACAAAAATACAGCAAGAAGAAAGTAATCACTAGACAAATATTATTAGAAAAACAATATGGAAAAAAATAATAAAAATCTTTTATTAGACGTGGATCAAGTCTTAAAGTCTGTTCCTATATCTAGTGAAGAAAAGGTAGCTGATCTGGGTTGTGGTAATTTCGGTTATTTTACTTTTTCAACTGCTAAAATGGTTGGTAAGAGAGGAGTAGTCTATGCTGTAGATATTATGAAATCTTCACTACAAGAAATAGAGAAGAAGTCATTAGAGGATAATCTTTCGCAAGTAAAAACAATTTGGAGTAACTTAGAACTTTGGCAAGCGACAAAAATTGAAACAGCTTCTCTAGATACAGTTTTGTTAGTGAACACTCTTTATCAGTCTGATAAACGTTCTGATATACTAAGAGAGGCTATTAGAATGCTTAAAAATAAGGGTAAAGTATTAATTGTAGAGTGGGAAAGTACTGACATTCCTTTTGGCCCTGAGCCTGAAAAAAGGGTAAAGAAGCAAGGTATTATTGACGCAGCCCCTAGACTTGGTTTACAATTAGAGAAAGAATTTAAAGCCGGTAAATATCATTTCGGTTTAGTATTAATTAAAGTTTAAAATTATGCAAAACATTTTAACAACTAAGTTTTGGTTTTCTAATAATCCTCCTGCCTTACTGCCAATTTTTTTTAATTTACTTATTATTGCTTTGGCTATTTTTTTGTTAGCTAGTTTGGCATTTTATGTTTTAAAAAGAAAAAAATCTGCTTATCAATATATATTTTCTTATTTATTTGATTTTAGTTTAACTAATCTTTTCATTGCTATTTTAGTTACTTTTTTTAATTACGAGAAAATAACTTTTTTCTCCGCTCGTTTTTGGTTAATTTTGTGGTTTATTGAGTTACTTACTTGGCTAGTATTTATACTTATAAAATTGAAGAAGATACCAGAGAGAAGGAAAAGAAAAGAAAAAGAAAAGGAATTTAAGAAATATATTCCTCATTAATTATTTAATATTGTTTATTTTTAAAGTCTCTACTTATTTGGAGACTTTATTTTTTTTGCCAGGGTATAGGTTTTTTTTATAAATATATAGGCGTCCTTAAGTGGTTTTATTTTACTGCTTCTCTTTTGATATCTAGACTCTTCCCATTTTACGGGAATTTCTTTTAAGCGATACTTTTTTCCCTTAGAGTAAATGATCAGCTCTGTATCAAAAAACCAATTATCATCTTCTATTAAGGGTAATATATCTTCTCTTATTTTATTATCTATGGCTTTAAAGCCACACTGCAGGTCAGTAAATTTATGGTGTAAGACGGCTTGAGACAAAAGATTATATAGTTTAGAGCTAATTGTTCTTATAACCCCTCTTTTTGTTTTAGAGAGAGGAAGGAGTCTTGAGCCCCAAACTAAATGATTTTTCTCAGAGTAAATTGATGAAAGTAAGCTATCTAAATTTTCCAAAGAAACAGCAATGTCTACATCCATGTAAGCAAATATATCAGCTTGAGATTTTTCCCAGGCATGTTTTACAGCATTTCCTTTGCCTTCTTTTTTTAAATTATAATATACTACTCCTGGATGTTTAACTGAGATTTTTTTAATTATTTCTAAACTATTGTCTGAACAATTGTTTAAGACCACGGTTATTTGAATATTAAAAAACCAGTTTTGTTTTTTTACAAAATTTAAAAGTATAGTAATATTTTTTTCTAAAATAGATTCTTCGTTGTAGGCGGGGAGACAAATTTCTACTAACATAGTTTATCTTAGTATTATATAGAATATTATAGCAAAAAATGAGATAAAGTATAAACTGTATAGAAATATTTTTTGTTTTACATCAGTATTGTTATGAGTTAATAAAATTAATAAGCTTATAATTATAGTTAAATACCAAGGCATAAACCAAGGAATACAGGTTAGAAAGAAAAATATAGTAGCTAAAACCCAGATAAATATATGATAATTAAGTAGTTGCCTATACTTATATTTTTGAGAAAGAAA
>CAYMGT010000026.1:0-3062 GCA_964390115.1 uncultured Gammaproteobacteria bacterium | reverse complement strand
AGCACTACCAATAAAAAATAACCAAAAAACTAGCTTAAATAGAAGTAAGGAAATAATTAAATTATTATTTGCAATTTTAGTTATACCGCTACCAATATTTAAAAATAGCGGTCCATAAGGACTATAGCGACTAGACCATTTATTTTCCAAAATGTTATATAATTTATCATTATATTTAAATTCACTATAGCTATGTTCATAAGGGTTCGCTTGATGATGAGATATAATTCTAGATTGATAAATATAAGAGAAAGCATCGTGAGAGGTTATGGGCCAAATGAAAATTAATAAGAAGCTAAATATAAGAAAAAATAATTTTAATTTTTTTTTATCAATTTCGTTTTTTTTTATTTGTTGATAAGATTTTATGTAAAAAAATAAACTTAATATTAAAATAAGAACGCTTAAGAGAAAAATAGCATCAGAGTAACTAGTGAGAGTTGATCGTTCCTCTATTCTTTTTCTTAAAGGTTCAATAATAAAAAAACTCAACATTATAAAGGTTAAGATATAATTATAAAACCAAAAGTTAGAACTATAAAGAAGTTTTTTTAACATAAATTATACTTATATCATCTGTAAATATTTGCTCCCAATTATCGGAGTCTTTTAAAAATTTAATAAGATTATTTTTAGAATTATTTTTTAATTTTTTATCTATTGCTTTGTACCATGTTGAGTCTTTTTCTTTAATTTCTTTTACTTTATTCATCAGTATAAGGTTAATTTGATGTTTTTCTAAGTGTTTTTTTAGTTTATCCTCATCAAAGAAATCTACATATTCTTCCAATATAGTGTGTTTTTCATATTCTAACTGTGGCATGCGACCATCAATAAATAATTGTTTTTCTGGCCAAACCCAAATTAAATATCCGCCCCAATCATAGTTATTTAACATTTTTAATTCTTTTAAATCTGCTCTTTCTTTAATAAGATTCACTGCTTGGCAAGGATATTTGTTACAGTAAGCTTGAAAGGGTTTATTAGTGAAAGAAGTTGTTAAGCTTATTTTAAATAAAAGTAAAAGATAAATGATTATAAAGAAAATTTTAAAAATTTTATTATTTATATAATAATTAATTTTATTTTTTAAGATGTTTAATTCTTCTTTAGAAAAAATTGCTTGAGCTAAAGCTATCATAACCGGAAAAGAACTAATTAAGAGTAAGGTGGAATTTCTTTTTGATTTTATAGCCATTATAATTGTTAAAAAAATTAAAAGCCACCAAAAGATATTAATAGAAATTTTATTTTTTAAATATTTAAAATTTAGAAAAATTAAGGCTAAGAAAATACTAATGTAAGAAACGGTATAGTAGTTTATAGGCAAGTGGTATATAGGTAACCATTCAGAAATATAACTTAAATAAAAGGTGTTACCATAGCCTTTTAGAAAGCTGTATAATTCTAGACCGTAGGGATTTAAAAGGGTAATTACCAGAGAACTTAAAATAAAAATAAATAATAGAAAAATCTTTTTTTTACTTAGTATTTTTCCAGTGTTTATAAATTTAATTTTTTTAATAAGATTAATATGACTAATTATTTTTACAAACAAATATAGAAAGAGTATAGCTAGACCAAATAAGAAGCTGGCATGAGCGTTAGCCCAAAACAAAAAAAGAGGTATTAAGCATAATAGATAATTATATTTTGGCTCTTTGTCGTATTTAGCAATTATAATTAAAAGTAAAACTAAATTTAGAATACCCATTACTTGCATGCGTACACCGAAGCTTGGAGCTAGCATAAAATAACCTAGTAGAGAAAAAATAAGATAGAAATTTTTTAAATATTTATTTTTATCGTTAATAATTTTAATTAAATAAAATAATAAAATAACAACTAAAGTAGACATTAGGGCAAAAATTATTGATAAGATTATATAACCAAAATTTTCAAATATTAAAAAAGAACCTAAATCTACAAGCCATTCATGGTTTACCCAGTCTTTATCTTTTAGAGTATAATTGTAATGATTTACTAATGACACTTCTTTATTCTGCCAAATATCTTGGCCCGCTTTTAAATGCCAACCTAAATCAGGATCTAAATAATTAAAGCTATTATTTAAAAATAAAGTAAATATTATTAAGCCAAAGAATAAAAAAAATAAATAATTTTTTTTAATTTTTTTTTGAAACATTTTTATTTTTTAATTAGATTAAGTGTGTTATATTAATATTATACTATATTATGCTGTCTTAACAAGTTTGAATTTTAAATTAAAATGTATATTAACGATATAAGTGAAGATTATAATGCTTTTGATAATTTTTGGTATAAAGCGAGGAGAAATTTATTAAAAATATTATTAAATAAGCATAAGGTTAAAAATGCTTCTATAGTTGAGGTTGGTTGTGGTGCTGGTAGCCAGCTTCTAAGTTTAAAAGAGTTTTCAAATAGTTTAGATGGTTGTGATATCTGTAAAAATTCTATTGCTTTAGCTACTAATTTAAATGTAGCAAATTTATTTGTTTGTGATATTGAATCTAACGTTTTGTCTAAAAAATATGACGTAATCTGCTCTTTTGATGTTTTGGAACATATAAATAATGATACGGTTGCTATAAAAAATATTTATAAATCATTATCTCCTCAAGGTTTATTTTTTTTCTCAGTTCCGGCTTGCAAGTTAATATTTAGTGGTCATGATAAAAGTTCTGGTCATTTTAGAAGATATAGTAAAAAAGAAATAAAAAATAAATTAGAGGAACAAGGCTTTGAAATTTTAGAATTATATTATTGGAATTCTATTTTATTTCCCCTTTTAAGTTTAAAAAGATTAATTAGTAAAAATAAAAATAAAAGTGATATAGATTCTTATTCGGGTTTGGAAAAAATTCTATTTCAAGTTCTATCTTTAGAAAATTTTTTAATAAAAAAAGGATGTAAGTTCTTATTTGGAGCAAGCCTTATTGGGGTTGCCAGAAGACTTTAATTTTTTAAGGATAGTCTTTGAGTTCATAAGTATTTCCTTTTTTAAAATAAATATGTTAGAATATATTTAAATAATGTTAATTAATTAAAAACTAGAAAGGTGGTGAATTATGAAAAAAAAT
>CAYMGT010000025.1:8263-12016 GCA_964390115.1 uncultured Gammaproteobacteria bacterium | reverse complement strand
ATAATATACGGTTTATTTAATTGTTAAAAATCAGATTAATTATATAAGTATATCACATATCTTTATACTTGTCAATGATTTGACAATTTCTGCTTGACATTATTTATTAGCTATGCTAAAAAGAGATGAAATGTTAAATTTCGTGTCTACTTCATTTAAAGTAGATTTTTTATTTTTAAAGATAAGTATGAAAATAATAATAAAATATTTCTACAAGCATTTAGTTTTTTGGGTTCTATTCGCCTTTGTGTTTAATTTTGTTTTTTTCCCTTTACCTATTTTAGCGCAAGAAAATTTAGACTTGGAAGCTAAAGTATTTTTGTCAGAGATTATTAAGGAGAATATTACAGAACAGCTTGAGAAAGAAGTAATGGTTGAGGATGTTATAAACCATTTACCGGAAAATCTTAATCGTCCTTGGGAGGTTATACAAACCTTACACATTCCTGTAACAGCTTATAATGCGGGAGATATTAATCAGTGCTGGGGAGATCCTTGTCAGGCTGCTAATGGAGAGAACATTTGTTTAGCATTAGAGAAAGGCTATAGAAGATGTGCTGCGAATTTTGTTCCTCTTGGTACAAGACTTAACATTGAAGGTTTTGGTGATTGCTTGGTTACTGATAGAATGAATAGTCGTTATCACTATAGGGTGGATATAGCCATGAAATTAGATGAAAAAGAGAAGGCTAAAGAGTTTGGTCTTAAAAGGTTAAAGATTGAAGTTTTAAAATAAGAATATATAAAAAAAGAATAATATAAAAGAGTCACTTTATTGTGACTCTTTTATATTTAACTAATATGATAGATTATTATTGTTTCTTTTTATTCAGTTTTTGTTCAGCTTTATTCACCGTTATAGTTGTCTTAATAACTGCATCAGCTATTAGAGAAATAGAGTCTATTTTATTTTCGACAAGAAACTCTACAAAATCAGGGAAGTCACTAGGTGCTTGTCCACAAATACCTACTTTAGTCTTATGCTTTTTAGCAGCAGTTATTAAGTGAACAATAGATTTCTTTACAGCTTCATTTTTTTCATTAGAATCTCCAAGTACTTTTAGAGTTCCTCCAGCATCTCTATCAATTCCTAAAGTAAGTTGAGTTAAGTCATTTGAACCAATTGAAAAACCATCAAATATTTCAGCAAATTCTTCAGCTAGCCAGATATTAGCAGGTATTTCAGCCATAACATAAACCTCTAAACCGTCTTGGCCTTGTTTTAAGCCTTCTTTAGCCATAATCTTTAAAACTTCTTTTGCTTCTTCTAGAGTTCTACAAAATGGTATCATTATTTTCAAATTTTTTAAGCCCATTTTATCTCTAACTATTTTTAGAGCTTGGCATTCTAATTTAAAGGCAGGTAAAAATTCTTTAGAGTAGTATCTAGAAGCTCCCCTCCAACCAATCATAGGATTAGATTCAGAGGGTTCATACTTGGAACTACCAATAAGGTTAGCATATTCATTGCTTTTAAAATCTGAGAGTCTAATTATTACATCATTAGGATGAAAAGCTGCGGTTATCATGGCGATACCTTGGCTTAATTTATCAATAAAGAATTGTTTTTTATCACTATAACCACTAGTTAAATCATCAATTTTTCTTTTAACATTTTTATCACTAATTTTATTATAGTTTATTAAACTTAAAGGATGAATTTTTATTTGATTATTTATAATAAACTCTAGTCTAGCTAAACCAACGCCATCATTTGGTATAAAAGAATTTAAGAAAGCAAAGTCAGGTTCACCAATATTTAACATGATTTTAGTTTTTGGTCTTGGTAAATTACCAATGTTTGTTTTCTTTATTTTAAACTTTAATTCTCCTTTATAAACATGACCAACTTCACCTTCAGCACAACTTATAGTTATCTTATCACCACCTTTTACTTTTTTACTAACTGTTTCGCAACCTACCACGCAAGGAATACCTAATTCTCTTGATACGATTGCAGCATGGCAAGTTCTACCACCTTTATCAGTGACAATGGCAGAGGCAATTTTCATAATTGGTTCCCAGTCAGGGTCAGTCATATCAGTTACTAAAACTTCACCGGGTTTAAAGTTTTTAATATCTCTAATACTCATTATGCGATTAGCTGTTCCAGCACCTATTCTATTACCCACACTTTGACCAGAGACAATAATTTCAGACTTTTCATTTAGATGATAAGATTCTAATATGTTAACATTTTTCATGCTTTGTACAGTTTCGGGACGAGCTTGTAGAATATAAAGCTTATTATCCTTTCCGTCTAAAGCCCATTCCATGTCCATAGGGCGTCCATAGTGTTTTTCAATTTCTATTGCCCATTTAGCTAAAGTTTGAACTTGCTTGTCGTTTATAGAAAACTCTCGCTGTTCTTTGTCAGAAACTTTTATGTCTTTAACTGGATTATTACCCTTGGGATTATATATCATTCTTAAAGCCTTTTTACCAAGGGATTTAGAAATAATTGCTAAGGTAGGTTTAAAAACATAAAATTCATCAGGATTAACTTTTCCTTGAACAATATTTTCCCCTAAACCATAAATTGAGTTAATAATTACAGCTTTTTCAAAACCAGACTCAGTATCTATGGAGAACATTACTCCGGAAGAAGCTAAATCAGATCTAATCATTTTTTGCACTCCCACTGATAAAGCAATGGTAAAATGATCAAAGCCCTTATCAACTCTATAAGAAATAGCACGGTTAGTAAATAAGGAAGCGATACATTTTTTAACAGCAACGAGCAATTGCTTTTCTCCTTGAATGTTGAGATAGGTTTCTTGTTGACCAGCGAAGGAAGCGTCAGGTAAATCTTCCGCAGTAGCTGAAGATCTAACTGCTACATCTAAATTTTTAACCCCACTTTCTTTAGATAATTTATGGTAGGCAGTTATTAAGGCTTTAGAAAAATCTTCTGGTAGCTTAGTTTTTAAAATTAAGCTTCTAACTTGAGCTCCTTTTTTCATGAGTTGTTCCACGTCGTGAGTATTTAAATCAGATAAAACTTTTTCAATTTTTTGTTTTAAACTGCTCTGTTCTAGAAAATAATTATAGGCAGAGGCTGTGGTAGCAAAACCATTGGCAAAGTTAATACCTTTCTTTGTTAGTTTTTGATACATTTCACCTAGTGAGGCATTTTTCCCCCCTACCTCAGGAACATTTTTAATAGTCAGTTCATTAAAAAACTGTACGAATTTAATTTGTTTCATATAGCCTATCTTTTAATAGTTAATTAAGTTATTATAAATATAGCATAGTTTCTGCTATAATAAAATTAATTGAAATAGTTTGACAAATTTTAAAATATAAATAAAATAAGGTATATAAGCGGACGTGGCGGAATTGGTATACGCGCTTGGCTTAGGACCAAGTGGGGCAACCCGTGAGAGTTCAAGTCTCTCCGTCCGCACCAAAATATGACTAATTATTTTTATTACAATATTCCCAATAGAGTATTGTTTTCTTTAGGAGGTATACAAGTTTATTGGTATGGTTTTTTTATGGTTTTAGCTATTTTTTCTGCATTACTTTTGACTATTTATTTAGCGAAAAAATATAGTATAAAAAAAGATTTTATTATTGACTTGGCTTTTTATTTAATTATAGGAGGAATAATCGGGGCAAGATTATATGAGTTAATTATTGACTTTGATTATTACAGTCATAATTTCTTAGCTATTTTTAAAATTTGGCAAGGAGGACTTTCTATTCATGGAGCTTTAATTGGTGGGTTTATAACCTTAATTTTGTTTATAA
>CAYMGT010000025.1:3013-8163 GCA_964390115.1 uncultured Gammaproteobacteria bacterium | reverse complement strand
TAATTTTTATTATATTAATTTTCTTACATAAAACCTTAACTAAAAATAAGGGTTTGAGTTTATCTGTGAGCATGAAAATAGTGGCAGCATATTTATTTTTGTATTCCATATTAAGATTTTCTTTAGAATTTTTAAGACTAGATCCCACTTTAATTTTACTAGGCTGGCGTTGGCCTCAAATAATTAGTATACTAATAGTAATAATTTCAACTTTAGTATTTATAAAATCTATTTATGTCAGTAGTAAAAAAAACTTTAGCTAAAAAAAATTTAAAACTTATGTATTTTTTAGCTTTAGTTTTAGCTATTTCCACTGCCCTTCCTATTTATATTCAATCTAATTTTTTAGAAAGTCTTTTCGGCGTTTCTTCGGTTGGGCTTTTTTTTGTTGTAGCTAATATTATTACTTTTTTTTGTATTCTAATTTTTCCCAATTACATAAGAAAGGTTAGTAATATTAGGCTAGCTATGACAGTAGGGTTTATTAGTCTTATTTCTTTATTAGGTCTTAGTATTTCTAATAACGTTTATCTTATTTTAATATTCTTTACTTCAGTGACGGTTGCTTCTTCTTTAATTTGGATAAATATGGATTTATTTGTTGAATCTTTCTCTAATAATGAGGAGACAGGCAAAATACGTACTTTGTTTTTTACTTTCATGAATGCTGGTTGGATAATAGCTCCAGTCTTGGCAGGTTATTTGAGCCAGGATGGTAGCTATAGCAAGGTTTATTTAGTAGCAGCTTTAGCGGTTTTACCTTTTCTTGCTTTACTGTTTGGCAATAGAAAGAAACTTAAAATTAAAGCTGTTTATGATAGAGTTAACTTAGTTAAGGCGTTTAGTTTTTTGCGACATAACTTTAATCTTCGAGGCATCTTTGTAATAGCTTTGCTTTTACAAATTTTCTATAGCGCCGCTGTAGTTTTTGTCCCTCTTTATCTTCACCAATATCTGGGTTTTGGTTGGGATTCTTTAGGTTTAATGTTCTCCGTTATGCTTATACCCTTTGTGCTTTTAGAGGTGCCAGCTGGTATTTTAGCTGATAAGTACTGGGGAGAAAAAGAGATTTTATCTTTTGGACTTTTTATTCTTATTCTTAGCTTGGCTTTATTTTATATAACTTCCTCTACTAGTATATTTATTTGGACTGGACTTTTATTTTTAAGTAGAGTAGGAGCAGCTCTAGTTGAGTCTATGCGAGAGAGTTATTTTTTTAAAATTGTAGATATTGAGAATTTACAGATTATAAACTTATTTAGAACCACTAGACCATTAGGTTATCTAATAGGTTCAGCCATTGGCGCTATTATAACTTGGTTTTTACCTCTTAAATTTGTCTTTATTTTTGTAGCCGTAATAATGCTTATTGGTTTCTATTATATATATAGTATTAAAGATACCAGATAATTGACTTTTTATATAATATGTGATATTATTTTAATAGATTAAATTTATGAACAAAGATTTTCATATTGAAAAAAATAATAGAATAATTGCTATTAAAAAGATCTATAAAAAATCTTTGTTTAATATTGATAAAATAAGAATTGAAAGAGATGAGGAGGTAAGTAAAATTATTACCAGTTTGGACAGTTACAGCATAATGAAAGTTTTAAATGAAATTAAAAGCATGGACTAAAAAGGATTAATTTTTTTATATATTAAAATTAAATTAAAAATATGAATAAAAATGAATCAATTTTAAAGCCTAAAGAGGAAGATTTAGAAAATAAAAATAAAACAGAGAAGCTGGAGGCTACTGGGGAAAAATTAAATGATGTAATTAATTCCGAGGAGAATAAATTAGAAGATAGTATTTCTAAAACAAAGAAAGAAGGGATAGAAATATTAGCTAATTCTTATCAGAAGGTTTTAGAAAATAAGCTTAAAGAGCTTAGAGAAGAAGTATCTTTAGCTGAAAAGAAACAAGATGAAGAGGTTGTTTTACAAAAAGAACAAGAATTAAAAAAACTTGAAGGATTGTTAAGTTTAGTTGAGACTAAGAAAATTACTGAAACGAATATTGTTGATTTGGAAGATAGTGTTAAAAATTTTAGAGAAGGTATAAAAACTTATGAAAAAAGTAAAGACGAGGAAAAGGTTTTAGAAACTAAAGATAAATTAAGGCAAGCAGAGACAAGTTTACGAGAAAAAAATATAGAATTAGCTGAGACTAATGAGAAGATAAAACCATTGGATAATATTTTAAAAAAAGAAGAGGTGATAAGTGTTAAAAAGGTAGAGTTGGAAGTTAATAAGTCAGAGTTAAGAACAGATGAAGCTAAGAAAGAAGCACATAAATTAGTAGAAGGGGAATTAATCAGTTTAAAGAATAATTTAGAACTGCTTAAAGAAAAAGCAAAAGAAGCTGAAAAAAAACAGGACGAAAAGATTGTTTTAGAGATTAAAAATGAGATTAGACAAACAGAAGAAAGTGTTAAAAAATTAAATGATCAATTAGCTTCTAATACTTTAAGAGATAGTTTAAATATTCAAATAAATCAAATCAAGGAAGCGATTAAGGATGCTGAAGCAAGAAAGGATGAATCTAAAGTTTTATCTCATGAAAAAGAAGTTCATGACTTAGAAGAAAAATTGAAGAATGTTGATAAAAAGGAATTGACTAAGTCTGAAGCAGGGATAAGTGAAAAAATTGATAATGTTGAAATTAATCAAGCTGAAAATGAAGATAAGGCTGAGACGGGTTCTATTTCTCAAGAAGCCTTAAACATTTTTTCTCAATTTAACCTCAGTGAAAAAGATTTAGAAGAAATTCCAAATTTTAATAATTTAAGCGAAGCAGCTCAAGTTCTTTTAGCTCAAAATTTTTCTAGTAACTCTTTAGAAAGAGCTCAAGCCAGGTCTGCTACAGAAAAATCTAGTAGGGCAACTTCAAAAAATAAATGGATTAATAAACTCCAGTCTATAAAAGTTGGTATTTTCAATTCCGCCTCTATAGATAAAGCTTCCTCTAAAGAAGAAAAGGAGATAGGAATAGAAGGTAGTAAAGAAGAATTAACTAATTTAACTAGTTTGTACCAAGAAGTTAATTTAGAAGGTGAAATGAAAGAAGGACAAGTAGAGGTAAGTTTTGTAAATATAGCTGATTATGATTTAGAAAGTTTAAGTCCTGAAGATAAAAAAAATACGGAAGAATCTTTTACTGCTGTTAATAAAGCTGCTAATGAGCTAGGTAAAATGCCTAAACACTGGCAAGACGAATATGCCACTAAGGAAAACCGTGCTCAATATAAAGAAGCCTTAAATAATTATAAAGAAAAGAAAGCTGAATTAGCAGCCGCACTTCTTCCCTTAGATTCTATAACTAGAATTTCAGAAACTTTAAATGAGCTAGAAAAGAAGGTTAACATGATACAATTTTTAACAGCTGACCCTGAGTTGAAAAAAGAATGGAAGGACATGGGTAAAAACGGTGTAGTTAAATTTTTTACCAATTTAACCAATAGAGAAAATGCTGCTTACATGGGCGCTGGTATGGCAACTAGAGCTATAGCCGCATCTTTTATAGCTTACGCTGCTATTCCAGCCACAGCTGCTGTTTTTGGAGCTATTAGAGGCTATAAAAGAGGAGAAAAAGCAGTTAGAAAAAAAGATGAGGAGAAAGCAAAAAGTATGCATATAAAAGATACAGGTTTATTTGCTCAAAAAGAGAAAGTTTTTAATGAGATTACTGAATTTAATAAAGAAAATAGAGAACCTGGCAGTGAGAGATCAGATATGGAAAATATCATTGATAAATGTGTAAAAGATCCCGCTTTTATAGCCAAGGCTAAAGAGCTAGAAGGAATTTCAGAAAATAGTAAGGAGAAGTTTATTCCTAGTAGAGATGCAGATTACGTTGAAGAAGTTTATCAAAGCTTAGATAATCCTAAAAATAAATTAAGTGAAAAAGAATTTAGTTTACTTCTACATTATAGTGGCAAAGTATCTAAATTAAAGGAACTTAATTCTCAGATAAATGAACAACAAGATAAGTCTGTAGATAAAAAAACTGAAAAAGCTAGCGATGTATCAGAAAAATTAGATAAACTTATTTCTAAAATTAATTCAGGAAAATTGGACAATGTTATAAAAGATGAAGAAACTGGACAAACTGAGCTTGAAAAACATTTAGATATGCTTTCTCGCAGGCTTAATTTCTCTCAGGATAAAGCAGAGAGAGATTTAATTAATTTTGGTGATATAAAAGAAAGGGCTAATAATCAAGCTACCTTGTACGAAGTTCTCGCTAAAGGGCGTTTAGTTTTAATAGAGAATAAACATAATACAGAGGTAGATGTTTATAAAGAAACTGAGGAACAAGTGCAAAGATTTTTAAGTTATATAGAGGATAAACAAGGAAGTAAATTAACTAAAGAGAGAAAGAAATTTTTTATAAAAAAAGCTATAGAGGGAGCGGGAATGGGTGCTTTATTTGCTGTAGTTGGTTCTAGTTTAACACAAGGCGTTCATTCAATTTATGAAGGAGTAAGTAATTTAGGGGGTCCCGAGGCAGGTCTTAGTGACGCAGGATCAGAGGCAGTTGGTGGTAATGCCGATATATCAGCTGACTCCGCAGAAGTTGAAGCTAGTGCTGATGTGGCTAGAAACTTACAAGAAGATATAGCTGACAATAAAATGGCTGAGCTTATGGAAATGCAACAAAATGAATTAGGTAGAAATATTAATATAGATAGACCTTTAGTGCCAGATGAAATTGAGGCTATAAATAGTCTTAATTTACCAGATAGTTTAGAGATAAATAGCACTGTTTTGGAAATAATAAGTAATGACAGTATTCCCTTTAAAGAAGCAATTTTGAACAACCCCAATCTCTTAGAGGCTTATGATACTATTAAAGATTTTACTGATACAATTTTGGCTTCAGTGGTTGAGGCAGGAAAATTAACTCAAGAACATTTAAATATTTCTAAACTTACTGAAGAGTATAATTTAAATCCAGCTGAACAAAATAGTCTTCTAGAGATGTTGAAATCAAGTAAAGAGGAGTTAATGGAAAAAATTGGTGATCTCAGAGCCATTTCTCATACTATTGAAAATGGAGAAAACTTTACTCAAAGTTTAAGAGAGGTTTTAGATGGTGCTTCTGAACACACTAAAGATGCTTTTATAGAAAGAGTAAATGA
>CAYMGT010000025.1:0-2913 GCA_964390115.1 uncultured Gammaproteobacteria bacterium | reverse complement strand
TTTTAGATGGTGCTTCTGAACACACTAAAGATGCTTTTATAGAAAGAGTAAATGAAGGCTATGGAATTTTAGATCAAGGAGAGATTATAAGCGAAGTTAATCGCGAAGAGCTTTTAGTGGAAGCGGTTAATCGTCTGTCAGTGGAAGGGGCTAATCCTGATTCAGGAGTAGCTAATTTAGTATATGAGGGTAATATTTTAAAGGTAAACTCTGAAACTGGACAGTGGGATATTAGTCAAGGAGAGTCAGATTTTACTCCTAAAGCAGAAGATATAAAAGCACCCGAAGCAGAGTTTGCTCCTAGAGATGGAGCTCCTATAGAAAAAATTCCTTCTCGGCCTACCACTGAAATATCAACTGAAAAATCTTTTTCTGAAGGTGCCTCTGTTGAAGATGAACCTAATCAGCTTGAAGGTGCTCCAGTTAATTCATTTAGAGCTTCTGATTTAAGTTTAGAAGACGATGGTGCTGAAGTCTTTAGTGCTAATAGTGCTGAAGGCGCTCCCGTAACTCCAGTTGAAGAACCCATTGCTCCCATTGAAGAAGTAAGACCACAAGAAGAAGTTCCAAGTTCTCAAGAGCCTGTAAGCCAGGAAGGTGCCCCTGTAGAAACAATTCAAGACGCTTCTTTAGAAACAATGCACAAGAACGCACAAGAATTAGAGGTGTATAAGCAATTATTAGAGGAAGACAAGTTAGACTCTATTAGAAGTTATCAAGAGCTTTCTTCTGAAGATTATAATAAAATATATAAGACGGCAGATGATTATTTAAAGCAAGGCAGGTTTAATAATTTAGACCCTAAAAAAAGTGAGATAGTGCAATATTTTCAGTATATTGAAAAAGCAGAGGAGCTTCAAAAAATATTAAATACCAATCTTTTTGAAGGTCCAGAAGTAGAATCAATTATTACTATTAGAGAAAAAAGTGCTGAATTAGCTAGATATATGTTTGAGCTTTCTGATCAATTGAATGATTCGAATCAACAATTTTTTATTACTACTGATTCTACAGATTTTGCTCAAGAAATAAGTAAAATTACTGGTGTTGATAACCTGTCAGATTCACAGAAAGAAGTTCTTGCTCAAATTTTTAATGAATTTAAAAATTTAAAAAATAATGGCGAAGTTAATCTTGTTTATAAGGGCACAGATGCTACTTTTAATCCCTATAACCATGGCCGCAGCCTAATTAATTATGTAGAAGACATAATAAAAAATCATAACGAAACATCGGGGGAGAACACTATAAAAGATTTTATAGCCAATCTCTCAGAAGAACAAAGAAAAAATTTAAGTGAAGATCAGTTAAAAGATTTATATGAAGATTATAGTAATAATTTAAGCGGAGAAGAGGAAGGGCAGTTAGAACAAGATTTTAGTGAAACAGTAGATGAGTTAGCTAATAAGGAATATGATGTAGCTCAGTCTTTAAATAAGGCAACTAATTTTGGTAAACAAATCTATAGTATGAAAAGTCTTGATTTTTCTAATCCAGAAACAAGCTTTAAATTATATGGAGAAAATACTTCTTTCTCTAATGAATTAAATAAAATTGTAGGAGAAGATAATTTTTATGAAAGTTTATCTAGTGAACAAAAAAGTGCCTATGAAGAGGTTATAAAAAAGATTCAAGAATTGCCAGACAACAGCATGGGTAATCGAAAATCTTCTTTTATTATGAGAAGTTTTGTTAGAAACTTAGTTGAGTAATTTTAGAAAATTATTGATAGATAGATATTATAAAAACGTCCAAAAGACGTTTTTATTTTAAATATGTAATATCAATATGTAATATTAATATGTAATACCTATGTAATACCTATGTAATACCTCTATGTTAGTTGTCAGTGATAATGTCATAGTATATGTTCAACAGAAATGTCATACCTGCTAGTATTTAAGATTATTAACTAATCTAAATACTATGAGAAAAGAACTAATAATTATGACAAACAAAGAAAGCAGGAGATATGACATTATTAAAGAATTAATAAAATGGGTTATTGCTATTGACATAAGCTGAATTTTTTATTAAAATAATATATTACAATAAAAAGAATTTGAACATTAATAAATTAATAACATAAAGAAAGGAAAATCATGAAAAAGTATTTTGTTTTATTGTTATGTCTATCTTTTTTTTCAATGAGTCAGGCCCAAACATTCTTTGAGGTACATAATTTAAGCTCAAGAGGAATTACTGTGATAGTAGAGGAAACATCTTCTCAAGTTTATTTGGCATCTATCGGTAGCACAACTGCTCCGTCTTTTTCTAAGCAGATATTCTCTGCTTCAAGTATAAGCCAAGTTACGCTAAGACTGTCTTACGATGGTAAGACTAAGCGAGCTGTTTTGCCTATTTATAATGGTAGGGTTACTATTTCCGATAGCGATATTGGAGTTAGTAATACTTCGGGCACAAATAATTCTGTGTCCAGTAGTTTAACCGGCACAACCTTTATTAAAAAGGATAAAAATGTCAAAGATTCTTATGAGTCTGGACATTTTGTGAAGGTTTTTAATTTAACACCTTATAAGCTTTATGGCATGACAGATGGAATTAGGGGATATATTATAGATCCGGGTGGACTAACAGATACAACCGAAGGAAACAGGAATTATATTGTTTCTGAGTCTTTGGGGATTTCTTATAACCCCCTGCAGAATCAATTTTTAGATAGGCAGGGTACAGTAATTAAGGATACTTTATTATTAGCTAGGATTTTAAATTCCTCTATGTCATCGTCAGCCATGGTTAATGTATGGTTGCCAAACAAGGACTTAAATTGGAATTTAAGATACCAAGATAATATTTCCCTTGAAGGAGAAAATGTTTTACTAGATCTGCTAGTAGTAGTACAAAGAATGGTTAATTCTAACACCCACATTATTACTATTACTACTGATGATC
>CAYMGT010000024.1:0-12918 GCA_964390115.1 uncultured Gammaproteobacteria bacterium | reverse complement strand
ATAAAATATATGTATCAAGAAAAATTTTGGATAAATAAGAATAAAGAATATCTAATAAAGTATGGGGTAAATCAACCTAATCTCTTTGCCGAATTAGTTGTTAAATATTTCATTCCGGCGGGAAGCGTTCTTGATTTAGCAGCCGGTATAGGTCAAGATAGTTTGTATTTTGCTCAACAAGGATTTAATGTAACTACAACAGAATATTCTGAAGAATATTTTAAAGATGTTAGTAGGGAAGTTAGGGAACAAGAATTGAGGATTAATTTTCAGTCTCTTGATTTGTTAAAAAATCTACCTTTTGTAGATAATAGCTTTGATGCGGTCTACGCTCACATGGGGTTACATTATTTTAATAATAAAGACACTAGAGAATTGTTTAAAGAAATTTATCGGGTAATAAAAAAAGATGGAATCTTTGCCTCAATTTTTAACACAATAGATGATCCGGAAATAGAATTATTCAAAGATAGCAAAATTGAAGAAAATTTATATCTTTCGTCGCAGGGAGTGAGTAAGTGTTTTTTTTCAGTTAATTATTTACAAAATATTTCTTCAAAACTATTTACTCCTATAATTTTAGATAATAAAGGGGAGACTTATAAAGACGGAAAGGATGCTAATCTAATTAGGTTTATTGGTAAGAAGTTGTAGCGTTATTGACTAGTTTCTGTGGAAAAAATTATATTTATGCCTTATTCTTTTTGTAATTTTTTAATTATTAGAGTTTTTAGAAACATTTTTTTATCTACTTGCGAATAATTCGCAGTTATGCTAAGGTAATATTTATGATTAATGAAATAGAAAAAAAATTAACTGAAGCGGGCTATATTATAACCAAAACTCGTTTAAAAATAATTGAGCTTCTTTTATCTTTACAGCAACCTATTTCTGTTGAATCTTTAGATAAAAAAATAAAGGAAGTTGACAGGGCCTCTATCTATAGAACTTTAAATTTATTATTTAAATTAGATTTATTAAATAAAGAAATTATACACAGAAAAGCAGTTTATTGTTTATCTATTATTCCCCATCATCATATAATATGTAGAAAATGTGGTAGAGTAGAAAATATTTCCTGTCAGCATAAATTTGAAAATATTAAAAATTTTAAAAAAATTAGACATCAATTAAGTTTAACAGGGATTTGTTCCAAATGTTCTTAATTAAAATTAAAATGTTAAAAAAATTATGAAAGATAAAAAACTTATTATCATTTCTATACTTATCTTATTTTTTGGTGTATTTTTAGTAGCCTGTTCCAATAAAAATTTATCTACTAATCAGGAAAGCTATAGCGTTAAACTTAAAGTAGCTAGCAGTATTTTCCCTATATACTCAATAATCAATGAAGTGGGCGGGGATAGAATAGATAATTATCTTATTTTACCTTCTGGCAGTAGTCCGCATACTTATGACGCCTCACCTCAAGATATAAAGTCTTTACAGGGAGTAAAGGTGATTTTTGGTGTGGGCGCAGGGGCTGATGATTGGTTAGATGATCTTACTTATTCTATTTCTGGAGTTGAAAAATTTACTCTAGATAATCAAGTTAATTTACAGTCTTTTCCTGATCATGAAGAAGAAAACATTGACGAAGATCATTATCATGGAGATGTGGACCCTCATTATTGGCTTAACCCTGATAATGCAATATCAATTGCTGAAGCAGCGGCTTTAAAATTTTCAGAACTAGATCCTGAGGGCAGAGAAGAATATTTAGAAAATTTTAATGATTTTAAAAATAAGCTTTCTAGCTTAGACATAATTTGGCAAGCCAAGTTAAATCAATTAAATAGAAAAGAGATAGTAGTTTTTCATGACGCTTGGAATTACTTCGCTAAACATTATAATTTAAAAATTGTAGCTAGCATAGAACCCTTTGCTGGTAAATCTCCAGGACCAAGATATTTAAAGGATTTGCAAATTATAGTTAAGGAGAAAGATATAAAGGCTATATTTATTGAACCTCAGCTGGCCACTAGCGTAGCCGAGGTTTTAGCCTCAGATTTAAATATTGAGATAGCTACTTTAGATCCGCTAGGTGGAACAGAAAGCATCTCTGATTATTTTAGTTTGATAGAATACAATGTTGACACTATTTACAACACTTTAAACAATAATTAAAATGAACCCATATATTGAAGTAAAAAATTTAGACTATAGTTACAATAATTTTTTAGCCTTAAAAAATATTTCTTTTGACGTTTTCAAAGGAGAAATTATTGCTATAATTGGTCCTAATGGATCTGGTAAAACCACACTTTTAAAAAATTTAATTGGTCTTTATGTTCCCACTAAAGGAGAGATAAAAATTAGTAATTTAAAACCTTTTGCTTATAGAAAAAATATCGCTTACGTTCCTCAGCATTTTAGCTTTGATAGCAGTACTCCAATTACTGTTAAAGAATTTATGGGTTTAGAGAGATGTTCTCAGCATAGTCACAAACCCAATAATATATCAAGAGTTTTAAATATTGTCGGTGCTAGCAAACTTGAAAGCAAGGCTCTGGCTGCTTTATCCGGTGGTCAGTTTCAAAGAGTCATGATAGCTAGAGCATTATTGCATGAAAAAGAACTTTTAATATTAGATGAACCTGCTACAGGAATTGATATGGCTGGTGAACAAACTATATATGATTTAATTGAAAAAATAAATAGAGAAAGAAATACTACTTGTGTTATTGTTTCTCATGAGTTAAATATTGTTAGTAAATACGCTAAAAAAGTTTTATGTTTAAATAAGAATATGATTTGTTACGGAAAACCTGAAAAAGTTATTAACAAAGACACTCTACAAGAGATGTATGGACTTGGAGTCGCTTTATATCATAGCCATTAATTTTATGTTAGAAATTTTTCAATATAGTTTTATGTGGAGAGCTATAATAGCGGGAATTTTTTCTGCTTTACTACTCGGCTCTTTAGGTGTTTTTGCTACAACTAGAAAAATGAGCTTTATGGGAGATGGTGTAGCTCACGCTTCTTTAGCTGGTATTGCTTTGGCTATTTTACTAGGCTGGGCTCCGATGTTTGTAGCAATAATTTTTGCTATTTTTATAGCTATATTGATCTATATACTAGAGAAAAAAAGTAATCTATCAGCTGACATGGCTATTTCCATAATTTTTACAGGAGGAATGGCTTTGGGGATTTTATTTCTGAGTTATTATCAAGGCTATCAGCCGGAGCTTATAAGCTACTTGTTTGGTAATATTTTAACAATATCAAATGAAGATTTATTTACTGTAATTACAGTCTCGCTAATAATTTTAACTTTATTAATAATTTTTTATAGGAGAATCTTATTTTCTACCTTCGACCCAGTTGGAGCTTACTTATCTGGCTTAAGAGTTTTCTTGTATGATATTTTTCTCTATATCGCTATAGCCATAGCTGTAATTGTTAGTATTAAGTTAGTAGGTATTGTTTTAGTAAGTGCACTTCTAGTACTGCCAAGTGCTATCTCAAAAATATTTAGTAAAAGTTTTAAAAAATTGATAATTTTAGCTAGTATATTATCTATAATTATTGTTTTATCTGGATTATTAATTTCTTACTACTTAAACTTACCATCAGGTTCGGCTATTGTCTTAGTAGGTATATTATTTTTTATTTTAGCTTCATTGTTTAAAGTTATAAAAACTAGTCTTAATAGAAAAAATAATTAATAGTTATATAATTTTTTTTGCCTAAATTAAGTCTTGACATTTATCAATCTTATTGTTATAATTAATCATTAAATAGAAAATGTACATTAAAAATAATATAAAAAAGAGAGGATAAATAATGAAAAAAATTATTTTATTAAGTTTTGTTTTTTTACTGACATTGTCAGCCATGTCGCAAATAGACCAAAGATTGAATTTAATCATTGGAGCTAATAAGTCAGGCTTAGATCAACTAGATCAATCTAATTCGCAGTATGTGTATGTAGATTGGTTACCGATAACCAATTTTGAGCGAACCGCCGCCCTGGGTATTTTTGTTCACGGTTTGAATAATTATGGACGATACGATGTTGGTCGATACGTTGATGAAACTCAAAAACTTGTTGTTGGTGTGACCGGGGGTTTTATGCCCAGACGTGCTTTTTATAACAATGATGTTTATTTTAGTTTCAATTTGGGTTATGGTTGGGGCTGGAATAAAGGCGAAAGTTTGCATGACTTTAAGTCAAAACAAACTCAAGACTTTCTAACGGGAAGTTTGTATGGTCATATTTTCAGCAATTACCATGATTGGTTTTTTCGCTGGAAGTTTTATACTTCCTATTTTCAGCAACAATCTGGAGATATTCAAGGTTTTTTTCAAGACACCTTACTTATATCAAGAGACTCTCTTGATGCTTGGGGCTTAAATCTTTTAAACTTGAAATTAGATCTAGATGTCTACAAGATTTTATTAGGTCCTGGTGACTTAACGATGTCTCCTAAAATCATTTTAGGATATTCTAACGACTTCTTCTATAAAGAAGATTTTGTTGAGTTCGGAGTAGGACTAGATTTGTTTTCGGTTTATTACCAAAACATTTTTGAAATTTATTATTCTCGAAAAATAGATTTTAAAGGAAAAGAGTTTGATGAAGTTGGGTTTAGTATAAACCTAATTAATCTAGTTAAAGAACTAAAAAGATAAAAATAAACGTTTAAACCGACTAAATAAGAGTCGGTTTTTTTTATAATAAAAAAGCCCTTAAATTATTAAGGACTTTAAGTATTTTTTGGAACTTAACTATTTAGTCAAGTTCAATAATTTCGAATTTTATACATTGCTGATTCTCGTCCCATAAGGTTGAGCTCGAAAAGTCAATTTCTGTGTCACTGTCCGATCCTCTGGACCAGACCCTGAGAAAATAAACGTTATCCTCTCCACGATTGAGTACTATTTTGGCGTATCCAGTGCCTCCAATCCAGGTCATATCTTCCAATGCAGACCAGCTAGCGCCTGCTTCCGTTTTGTATCTCGCTTTCGGAGTATTTATCACTCCTTCAGCTTGTCGCCTGATGTCAACATATATTGTTACATCAGTATTAGACACATCAATGCGAACAGGAGGGTAAGGCAAGTCATCACCTGTAGATCCGGGAATAAAATTTTGAAAAGCATTTTCTGTATAAATTGAACCATCTTGAAAACCGACTCTCAAATAATTTAGGCTTTCATTGAAGAATTCGGAGGTTTCCATATTACCCCAAATAGCATTATTATTTTCCCAACCACCAAACGCTTGATCGTAAACAGTGTCATAAGAATAAATAGAATACCAAGCGAATAAATCACTAGTATCATTAACTATAGTCACTTCCTCCCAGTTACTTTCTTCATTGGAACCTATATAGAAGTAAGGTCCAATGGCGGGTACGGGTGGAGTAGGTATAGCTGAGCGTAGAAACTGCATCGTGTATTGTAATTTTCCTTGTGTATTGGGTACATTTCCTGAGCTCCTCAGACTAAATACTGGATAATAGCTTCCTTGATTGGAAACCACTAAATCCAAGTAGATGGTATTGTATACGATCCCGTCATAGGTCACAAGGGTTATAGTATAATTACCTTCCTGTTCATATTTATGTATTACTTGTTGGCCTTGAGATTCTCCCGTTAAATCTCCAAAATCCCAAATAAATTCGCTTATGTTTCCATAATTTACTTTGGCATAAAATATTAGGGCAACATCGGTCTTTACGGTATCCGGATTCTCAGTAATTGAGTTTCCGGACTTTAAGGTGATTTCTACTTGAGGAGCTTTTTCTTTGGTTTCCTCTAGTTCGTATTTCTGACAAGAAAACATTGCCAGAATAGACATTACTGAAATAATAATTGAAATTCTTTTCATGATTAAAATATTTATTTGTTAAAGAATAGATGAATAAAAAACTTATCTTTAGAAGTTAAATTTTAGTTTAACTAAACAAAAATAAATTATTTATTTTTAGCTTTTAAATATACTTTTATAATTTTTTCTATGTTCTTGTCCCATAAAAAACTATCTTTTATTCTTTGATAGGCTTTTTCCTTAAGATTTTCAGTTTCTTCGCTATTATCAATCATTAACTTAAGTTTATGTTTAAGATCTTCCACGGATTTGCTAGTGAAAGTTTTTCCAGCATCACTAACAACCTGTGCATTAGCCTCAATATCAGAAACTAAACAAGCATTTTGGTAACTCATTGCTTCTAAAAGACCAATAGATAAGCCCTCTTCTTCAGAAGGTTGAACAAAAATTAAAGCATTAGAAAAAATTTCTTTTAAAGCATCTCCACTTAGAGAACCGGTAAATATAATGTTATCTTGTCCGGCTGCTAGTTCATGTAAATGATTTACATAATCATTAGTGTAAGAACTACCACCAACTATAACTAATTTTTTGTTAGTTTCTAACTGCTTGAAGGCTTTAATAAGATAATGAATTCCTTTATGCTTGACTAGTCTTGAAATAGTAGTAATATAGCTATTTTTTTCTAAGCTCCATTTTTCTTTTATTATATTAGCTTCTTTTTTTTCGGGTAAATTAACACAGTTAGGTATGTAATTAACTTGTTTTTTGTATTTATTTTCTGCATAAATTTTTAGTGGTTTTGATATAACAATAACTTCATCAGCTAGTTTATTAGCAATTTTTTCTCCAGTTTTTAAGAACCATCTAGCGAAAGAATTCCATTTTTGATGATAATAATCTTGGCAATGAAAAGTAAAAACTACCGGGGTCTTGGGGTTTAAAAGCTTAATTAACCAAACAAGAAATCCGGGCCCAATAGAATGTACGTGAATTATATCTACTTTTTTAAAAGTTAAATGAAAAATTGATATAAAGGTATGACCTATAGCATCAAGATATTTATTATTTAAACTGGGTAGAGAAATAATTTCAATTTGGGTGTTATTTATACTTTTGTTTTTATTATAATTTTTCCTATTGTACACTAAAACTTCTTGGCCATTCTTTGCTAAGCTCAGAGCCAAATCTTCTACATGTTTTTCTACACCACCTCCTTTAGACGGTATTCCTTTTTGACCAATTATAGCTATTTTCATACAAATATATTAAATATATTAACATATTATTATATACATAAAAACAGATATTGTCAAGGGAAATCTTATTTTTGTAGAGAAGTGAGACATAATAACTCTGTATGTGGTCTTAGTAAATAAAAAAACGTTAAATTATTTTTTAACGTTTAAGCACATGTTCTGTATCATAAACTCTATAACCATTTTTTCTTAGCAAAAATAATAAGTATAGTTAGAGAAGATAATGACATGAGTATTATCATTATCCAAAAACCATAGTTCGTTCCTACCATAGGCATACTTTTATTAAAGTTCATGCCAAATATAGAAGCTAATAAGTTTAATGGAAGCACTATTACAGAAAGTAAGGTGAGCATTTTCATAATATTACTTATTCTATAATTCATTAGTGATTCGGCTGTAGTGTAGAGGGCATCAATATGTTCTTTTTGGTTTTCTGTAATTTCCCAAACTCTTTTTGAGTGTTCGATTAAAGATAGGTAGTATTTTTTTAGTTGTTTTTTGGTAACTATTGAGCTGTCCATTTCCAATAACTTTTTAAGAATATTTTTATGGTTTTGGATAATTTTTCTTAAATTCAAAACATTTCTTTTTAATTTTAAAATTTCAAAATTTAATTTTCTAGCTTCTTTGGCAAAAAGTATTTGATCAACTTCGTTAATTGCAATACTATTTTTATCTAGAAGAGTATAATTTTCAGTCATTAACTTCTGTAGTATTTCGTATAACAATATAGCTGAAGATTCAAGGTTGTATGAAAGTAAATAATTATCATCTTTTCGACATGAGTTAAAAAAATTACCCAACATTGGTACTGATTTATTATGAATAGTAATTAGATAACCATGACCTATGAAAAAATCTATTTCGCCAGCAAATATTTTATCTTTATCAAAGATTGGAAAATGAAGTATTAAAAATAAGTAACCATCACATACCTCTAAATAAGGCCTTTGAGAAACTGCTTTAGCAGTAGAAGCTTGTAGATGTTTCAATTGAAAATTAAATTTTTTTCTTAAAAATTCTATTTCTTTTTTCCCAGCGTCTACTATGTTGTACCAAGTAACTCCCTTTTTTTCTGTTTTAGGATTATCAATAGTTATTTGCTCTATTTTACTACTAATTTTTTTATATTTCGGCATAAATTAAAAAGTTAAAATATTGTTATTATTATAGCATAATTTTGAGAGATAAAAAATAAAGTGATATACTAGTAAATATGATAAAAGTATTAGGTATAAAATTAGATAATTTAAAAAAGGGAGAAATTTTGATGAAAATAAAAAAGTATTTGAAAGGAGATAAATCAATTTTTATTACCACCCCTAACCCTGAGATTATTTTAGCTTCTCAAAAAGATGAAGAGTTTTTTTATATATTAAATCAAGCTGATTTATCCCTACCTGATGGTTTTGGATTAAAATTAAGTACTTTACTACTGGGTAAAAAAATTAGACGCCAAACAGGATCAGATTTAACTATAGAGATTTTAGAATTAGCAGAGAAAAATAAAATGAGAGTTACTTTTATTGTTTGGAATAAAGGTATATCTACTAAAGAAGATATTTCTAAGTCTTTGTTAAAAAAATTTCCTAATTTAGATTTTCTAATTTTAGAAACCGATAGAGAAGGTAATAATCTAAATTGGCAAAAAATTAATAATTTTTCTCCAAAAATAATGTTAGTGGCCCTAGGCGCTCCTTGGCAAGAAAAATTAATTTATTTAAAAAAGCATAAAATTTCTAATCTGAAAATATCTGTTGGCATAGGTGGCGCTTTAGATTTTATTTCAGGTAAAATTAAACGAGCACCCAAGCTAATGCGTAGGCTAGGGTTAGAGTGGTTATGGAGACTTTATCAACAATATCAAGAACCACTTCGTTGGTTTAGGATTTTTAATGCGGTTTTTGTTTTTAGCTATAAAGTTTTAATTTGGAAGTTTATTTGGCCTTTTAAGTATAGAAAAAACGTAGCTTGTCTTTTATATAGAGTAGCTAAGGGGAAATATTATTTTTTATTAGTTGAACGTAAAGACGAAGTTGGTCATTTTCAATTTGTGCAAGGAGGGTGTGATGGTGAGAATATAAAAATAGCTTCACTTAGAGAATTGCGAGAAGAATTAAATTTAGATAAGCACGCTTTAAGCTATAGACAGGGTTTTAAAGATGTATATAAATACAAAAATAACGATTGGCCAAAATCAATATTTTCTCGATTATTATTAGCTTGTGGATACAAAGGTCAATCTCAATCTTTATCTATTGTTGAATTTAAAGGTAAAAGTGATAAAGTTAGAATAAATTATTTTGATCATAAAAGCTATATTTGGGTAGAAAAGAGCGAGTTAATTAATACGGTTCATCCAATAAGACGAAAAGCTACTGAAATATTTTTAAAATTATTTATTGATTTTAGAAATAAATTAGATTAAAGGAATAATTTTCTTATTGAATTATCTAAGAAGATATGCTTTGATGTAATTATATTTAATTATTTTAAACTACTAACATGAATAAAAAAATAAGATTAAGATTTGCTCCTTCACCAACAGGTTTTTTACATATTGGAGGCTTAAGGACAGCTCTTTTTGCTTATATTATAGCAAAAAGCCAAGGAGGTAAATTAATACTGAGAATAGAGGATACTGATCAGTCTAGGGAAATTGAGGGTGCTGGAGATAAGCTTATAGATATTTTAAAGTGGTTAAAGGTAGAATTTAACGAAGGTCCCCATATAGGTGGTGATTTTGGTCCATATATTCAAAGTCAAAGAATAGATATGTATCAATCTAAGGCTAAAGAGTTATTGAATTTAGGATCCGCTTATCGTTGTTTCTGCTCAACAGAAAGATTACAAAAACTAAGAGAAAATCAGCAAAAAAATAAACAAGCACCGCGATATGATAATTATTGTCGTAATATTTCAGTACAAGAATCTGAAACTAGAGCTCAGGCAGGGGAAAAATTTGTAATTAGGCAAAAAATGCCTTTAGAGGGCGTAGTTGAGGTTATAGATGAATTGCGGGGTAAAATTGAATTTCAAGCTAAAAATTTAGACGACCATGTTTTAGTAAAAACAAATGGCGTGCCTACCTATCAATTTGCTTCAGTTGTAGATGATCATTTAATGGAAATAAGTCATGTCAGTAGAGGGGAAGAGTGGATACCAAGTTTTCCTAAAAACATACTGTTATATAAAGCTTTCTCTTGGCCAATTCCAAAATTTATTCATTTACCTTTAATATTAAATAAAGAAGGTGGTAAGTTAAGTAAAAGGCAAAATGACGTGGCAGTAGAAGACTACAGGAAGCAAGGATATTTATCCGAGGCGCTTATAAACTTTTGCTTGCTTTTGGGTTGGCATCCTAAGGATGATAAAGAAATATTTAATTTTAAAGAGGCTTTAAAAAAATTTAAAATTAAAGATATGCAATCTAGTCCTGCTATTTTTGATAGAGTAAAGTTAGATTTTTTTAATGGTCAATATTTAAGACAATTAGATTCAGATGAGTTTGTAAAAAAAGCTTTGCCTTTTTTAGACAATTTTTTTATAGAAACTCAAGGAGAAGATTATATCTTAAAAGATAATAATGAAAAAATAAGTCAGAGTAAATTAAAAAAAATTATTCTGTTAGAGAAAACTAGAATTAAGAACTTATCTGAGTTGCCCGAGCTTCTAAATAATTTTTTAGTTAAAGATGTTGATTATATGTCAGAGTTGTTAGTTTGGAAAAAATTATTAGCTAAAGATATTAAAGAAAATTTACTTACAATAAAAGATTTAATTAAGGAAATATCAGAGGACGCGTGGACTAAGGAGAATTTAGAAAATACTATTTTTAAGTATATTAAAGAAAAAGATTTAAAAGTTGGTGATTATCTCTGGCCCCTAAGAGTCGCTTTAACGGGAAGAAAAAATAGCCCTGGTCCTTTTGAGTCAGCAGAAGCTTTAGGTAGAGAAGATAGTTTGAAGCGAATAGATAAAGCTTTATTGAAGTTGTAATTATGAAATGTTCAAAAAAGTTAAAATGTGCTATTATTAATTAATAATAGTTATTTTATGATAAAAAAAATAAATATTTTAATAATAATCGTTGTTGCTTTTTTAGTTTTTTCTTCTACAGCTGTTTTTAGCTTTACAGATAGTGGCCCTGCTAATGCTGAAATCAAGATTCTTAATTCTCAATTGAAAGAAAAGAAAAAGGAATTGGATAAAATTAAAGTACAGCAAGCGGAATATTCTGAGATTATAGAAAAACATCAAGCTAGCAAGACAACATTGGAAAGTCAATTAGCCATTTTAGAAAGTAGAATATCTAAGGCTAGCTTAGATATCATTGAAGCTGAGTTAGCTATAGATGAAATGAATTTACAGATTCGTAAATTAAATTTAGATATTTCTGCCACTGACAATGCCATAGAAGAGGAGAAGTCGCATTTAACCAATCTCTTAAAAGTGGTATATAAACAAAATCAAGCTTCAACTTTAGAAATATTACTTCTCAATAATTCTTTAGCTGATTTTTTAAATCAGGTTAAGTATTTAGAGGATACTAATGAAGAGATATCAAGTAGTTTAAATGAACTATCTAAACAAAAAAATAATTTAGAACAAGATCAGGAGGTAAAAGTGCAAAAAAACAAAGAACTTTTAAGTTTAAAAGAAGATTTACTTCGTAAAAGAGATGCCTTGGGTTATGAAAAAGATAATAAAGAAAATATTTTAGTGCAAACTTCTTCTCGAGAAAAAGAATTTCAAAGTTTATTAGATCAAGCTAAATCAGAACAAACTCAGGCTACTTATGAAATACTAAGTTTAGAAAATAGTGTTAGACAGAGATTAAGTGATTTAGATTCTTCTAAGCTTGAAAAGCTAGACAGTGATTTTGTTTGGCCGGTAACAAAAAATTATATTACAGCCACTTTTCATGATCCGGATTATCCTTATAGAAATATTATTGGTGAGCATTCAGCTATTGATATAAGAGCCTCTCAAGGCACTACTTTAAGAGCTACGGCCTCTGGTTACGTAGCTAAGGTAAAATTTAATGGTTCACGTAGCTATGCTTATATTATGATAATTCATGGTGATGGTTACTCTAGTGTCTATGGGCATGTTTCCAAAGTATTAGTATCTGAAGATGACTATGTTTTACAAGGTCAAGTTATTGGTGCTAGCGGAGGTATGCCTGGAACTCCTGGGGCAGGTTATTTTACCACAGGTCCTCATCTTCATTTTGAAATTAGAAAAAACGGCATTCCTGTTAACCCTCTAGATTATTTACCATAAATGCTGATACTGTTTGGAGGCTAGGATTTATTGTAATATCATGGCTTAGTTTGTTTTTAAATAATAACTTTTCATTTATACCAATTTTAATAGCTTCTTTAATATCAGTTTGGGGATTACGTTTAGTTATTTATATTACTTGGAGAAATAAAAATAAGATTTTTGTTATAAGTAGTGGCGGGAAGATTGGGGTAAAAATTGGTTAATTATATCGTATTTAAAAGTTTTTATTTTACAAGATTTTTTTATGTTTATAATCGCTTTACCGATTATACTTATTTCTTACTTCTCAAGTTTTGATTTAAAGATGTGGTAAATGTTAGGACTAACTATTTGGATAGTTGGTTTTTTTTGAATTTGAAAGATTTCTAAGGAAAAAGAAAAAGGATGAAAATAGAATAATGAAGTCAGGTTTTTGGCGTTACACTAGGCATCCTAATTATTTTGGTGAAGTTTCTCTAGGGGGGGGTATGGATCTTATCTTTGGTTAATTATTGGTCTTTTATTTCTATAATTGGACCAATACTCATTACCTTTCTACTTCTTAAAGTATCAGGCATACCTATGTTGGAGAAGAAATATAAAAATAAT